>JAFEEP010000100.1 GCA_018241045.1 Pseudomonadota bacterium
GGCGCCGAGCTGGCCGGCATGGAAGGCGCCATGCAGCGCCGGCACTGGCCGCACGATGGGGAAATCGACCGCGAGGCGCGGCAGGTCATGCGCTGGCTGTGCCGAGAACTGGACGCCGCTCGCGCGGTGCGCCAGGCACGGGAACGGGATGCGGCCGGCGGGGCGGAAGATGAGGCATGGTGAGGATGCGCAGCGCAGGATTGCGCCGCGAATCGCGCCGCGGGCGCCTGGCCGTTCTTCAACCATTTAGTCAGCAAGCGACTCATGCGGTCGCCGCGGCGAGCCGTTCGCCAACTCCCCCGCTCCAACGTGAAACCGCTGCTTGTTCTTGCAGTCGACGAACACCACGATGCGAGAAGGCGGAATCGAGCGGTTCGACAATCCTACGTAATCCACGACATCGCACTCGCGCCGACTCGCTACCAACTCGGCCGCTCGTCGCTCATGATCCACGATCCGCGCAACCCCGTTGGCACCCCAAGTCGCATAGGTTTTCGGGTACTGGTCAGGGCGGTAACTCGATAATGCGTGAGGAGCGATCTTCGTCCACGCCTGTCGAGATTTATCTGCGGCCGCCGCCTTGGATTGGTCCTCTGCCTTCATCCGTGCGAACTCTTGTTCGATTTCACGGCGCATCTCTTCGGGCGTCTGGCCAGCGCTGAAGGCTGGCAGCGAAGCGGGAAGCGCAAGGAAAGCAAGGGTTGTGACGATGATGGATGTCTTCAAGGCATGGATCCTTTGCAGGGCTGCGAACGGCCAATTCTGTACTTAATCTTCATGATGGGAAAATTGGTTGAGGTGTCGATAACCATGCTGGAGACTGGCCGCGGCACGCGCGGTGCGCCAGGCAAGGGCTCTGGGCGCGCTCCGCCTCGGCCGCCATGGAGGAAGGCGCGCTTCACTCCGCCGCGCCCGACCACACCTGAAGCCGGGCGCGGCCCCAGTCGAAGGCTGGCCACGTGGCCGCCTTTTCGTTGGGTGTCCTGCCGCGGACTGCCGGCCGTTGCCTATCTGTGTTGTGTGCTGTGAAAGACTGTTGCGCTATGCGTAAAGATATGCAATGCTTCGTTCGTCACTGGCAAACAACCGGTGACCGGGATTGGCGTCCTGATGTATGCGGCGATGAGCCGCGACAGCGTTTTGCAGAGCGGCTTTTTTGCGTCTGGTGTGTCCACCATGGGCGGACCGGGCGGGAGAGCCGCAAGGCTCGCCGGTGCATACCCGGTACGCCAATCCCGTTCGGTTCCGCCCACCCCGATTGGCGTCGTGGTGCGCGGTTCGCTCAACGAACTGGAGTATGCATCCATGACCACCATCACCACGCCCGCGACCGCTGCGGACAACAGCCTCGGATCGCCCCCGGCCGCCGTGCCGAATCTCGAAGCGATCGAACCCAGCGCCACCGTATCACCCAGTCCTGCAATTGCCTCGCTCGCACGCGACATCGACGAGGCCCGTGCTAACCAGCATCGGGGAAAAGACGTGCACGCGATGGTCGAATTAGGCCGTCGGCTGCTGCAACTCAAGGCCGTGTTGCCACACGGCCAGTTTGCCAAGGTCGTTATCGAACAGATTGGACTGGACGATAGAGTGGCGCGGAGGATGATGCGTGCCGCCCGCCTCGTTGGCAGCGAACACTTCCTCAGTCTGAAGATGAGCAAGAGCGCACTGGCGGCACTGTTGTCGCTGGGTGATGACACCTTGAATGCCTTGGCCGATGGGCAGACCGTGCGCGGCTATGCGCTCCAGGACTTCAGGGCCATGACCGTGAAGCAGGTGCGCGAGGCCGTGAGAGCAATCAAGCGCGAAGACACTGCGCCGGCCGGTGAAGTTGGCGCGACCAGCGCCATCCTGCGGCCGGGCGACCGTGTCGAATCGCTCCATGCCGGCCGCCTGGGCGAAGTGGTCAAGGTCTATGCCGATGCCTCCGCGTGCATCCGCTGGGATGACGGCGAGCCTCAGGAGGCCGGCCTTGGGCACGAGCGCATGCCGCGCGAGCTGCTGAAGAAGGTCGACGGCGCCAAGGTCGCGCCCGCCGCAGCGCCTGCCGCCGTCGAGGTGGAGGAGATCGAGGTGCACGCCGTGCCGCCCGATCCGGCCGACACGCCACCCACGCCGGCCGTGCGCCCGTCGATGGCCGAGCGGGAGGCATACTGCGAGGCCCTGTTCGGGCTGTTGTTCGGCCACGCCGACGATGCCGCGCTCGACGAGCTGTGCGACACCATGGAGGCCATGCTCGACACGATGGCGAGCCGCCGCCCGCGCTCGGCCCTGGCGCAGGCCTGGGGCGACCTCTTCGCGCGGTTCGCTGTGCAAGGGGGTGTGTGATGAACGCGACCAAAGCCATCGTCGACCCTCAAGGCTTCCTCGAAGCCGCCGACGCTTTTAAACGCGCCAGCACGGTCAACATTTCGGCGCTTGCCTATCACGTTGAAGGCTCGATGAGCCGGGTCGCGACGCTGGTGCGCGCGCTCGCTCGAATCCTCGAATCCAATGACCCATGGATCTACAAGAACGATATCCATGATCTGGTCGAGATGGCGAGTGAGGCCGTGGGAGATCCGGAAGACGTGTTCGACCAGATGGACCGCTTCGAGATCGACATGAAGCACGCGTTTGTGCAGCACATCGAAGAACGCCAGCACCTGACCAAGATCATTGATGCCCTCGAGCTCTGTTGGCGAGAGGCGTCGCTCAACGAGCTCGAGAAGGCCGCGAACGACGTCCACAACGCAGCGGGCAGCAACCCGGCCTATGGCCCGTACTGGGAGCGGTTTCACGCCAAACTCGAGGAATGCGGACTGGTGGTGACGGAAAAGCCGATTATCCATAAGGGCAAGGTCTACATATGCGTGGATGAACCCGCCCCGGACGCGGAACGGGCCGCCACTGCGACCGGGAGGGCGCCGGCATGATGGACTTCAGCGGAGCGACGCGCGGCGCCTTCATCCGCGCACAGGGGCAGCGCAGCCGGGCCGCGCGCCTGGTGCAGTTCGCCGGCCGGCTGTATCGGGCGTGCCGCGCCAGGCGGCGCCCCGATCCGGCCACGGCGCCGGCCATGCGCTGCCGGCTCGCCGACGACGGTCTGGTGTATCTGGTGCCGGCCGGAGCAGCACCGGTGCGGGACGTGGTTAGAATCGGCGCAACTCAACCGTAGCGAGACATCCATGACACGCGGACCGAAACCCCGAAAGCAGCCAGAAACCATCGATGTGGACGTCCTGCCCGCCGAGGGCGCCCACGGCCTGGCTGTGATGCGGCAGGAGGCGCACGCCGTGCGCGTGCTCGACGAGGAAGTCGATAGTCGAGTGCGCGCGCTGGCTTCCGAAATCGGCTACCTGCTTCCCGCCGACTGCGCCGACCCTGAACTGATCCAGCGCGATATCCGCGCCAACATCCAACGTTCAGTAGAGGCCTGCCTCGAGGTGGGGCGCGGGCTCGTGGTGCTGAAAGAACTCTGCGGGCACGGGCATTTCATGGACAGATTGGATGCCATGCAGCTCAATCCGGGGGTGGCGAGGAAGTTCATGCAGGCGGCCCGGAAGTTTCCAAAACGCTCGTCGACGAGCGTTTTGGAAGTGGTGGGGAATCAGACGAAGCTCTTCGAGCTGATGATTCTCGACGAGGACCAGCTCGACGAACTTGAAGAGTTCGGTCGGACGGGGTCACTGGTCCGCGACGAAATCGCCAGCATGTCGGTAAGGCAGTTGCGGGATAAGGTGCGCGACCTCGTTGCCGAGAACACGGCGAAGGAAGAGTTGTTGGCCGAGCGAAGCAAGCAGCGCGACGCCCTGCAGGAGAAGCTGATCAGGGCAGCCCAAGCCAAGCCGGACGAAAAGCTCGCCGCGCTCCGAAAAGAAGCCGAGTCCATTTCGCTGACCGTGCAGGCCTACATTCAGGGGGCGATGCGTCAGACCATCATCGCGCTTCAGGAGGGGAAGGAGCAGCACGGTATCGACTGCGATCTCTTCCTGGCCGGGCTCTTCGGTGAAATGAAGGTCATGCTCGATAAGGTGCGCGACGAGTTCTTCATTCCCGATGCCGGGCCGCTGGGCATTCCTGAATGGATTCGCGAGGGCGCCTATAAGGACGGTCGGGAAAACCTGGACGAGCTGAATTCAATGGCGCAGGACGCATCCCGCAACTGATGCGGGCGGGCCTGCTGCCCTTTTCCAAAGTCTGGACGACAGCCGCCCTTACGGGCGGTTGTGCTTTGTGGGGCCGCTGCGACATCGCGCGGGGTGAAGGAGGCCCCATTCATTGCAGCCCCTACAGCCGTTTTTCTCCGCTCAGGCACACCAAGGGTGCACGGAGGGCATGAGAGGGGCTGGAATCGATTTATAGATCGGTTTCCGGGCTCTTCTGATGTCGCCTTCCTCGGTGCAAATCGCCGGGGCGGTGAATCCGCCTCCCCGGCGCAGACGCTCCGGGCGCCGCCGGTCCGCCGCGTCGAGCTTTCGGAATCCGTGATCCGCCACGCGGTCAGCCTCCGCAAACGCGCCCGACTGCACGCCCCTTTCTCGCCCCCTCCACGCCCGCGCGATCTCGAACCA
>JAFEEP010000101.1 GCA_018241045.1 Pseudomonadota bacterium
AAGGCACCACGACCTGCTGCTATGCACGCAGTGAGAAGCACTGGGTCACCGACCCGCAGGGCGTGGCCTGGGAGCATTTCCACACGCTGGGCAACATCCCCGTGTTCAACGAAGCGCCGCAGCCCGCGCCGAGCACAGCTCCAGCTTGCTGCGCGCCGAGTGACAGTCGCGCCGCCGCGAAACGGGCTGCTTCTTGCTGCTGACGCGAGGCATCGATGACGACTGAAACCACCTACAACGCGCTGTTCATCTGCACCGGAAATTCGGCGCGTTCCATCCTGGCCGAAGGCATCCTCAATGAACTGGGCCAGGGACGGTTTCGCGCCTACTCGGCGGGGAGCCACCCCAAGGGCGAAGTCCACCCGCTGGCGCTCGCCACGCTGGAGCGCCTGCGCCTGCCAACGACCGGCTACCGCAGCAAGAGCTGGGACGAATTCGTGGCGCCCGGTGCGCCGGTGTTCGATTTCATCTTCACCGTCTGCGACAACGCCGCTGGCGAGGTGTGTCCCGTATGGCCGGGCAAGCCGGTGTCGGCCCATTGGGGCGTGCCCGATCCGGCCGCCGTCGAAGGCAGCGAGGAACAGCAGCGCAAGGCGTTCATGGACGCCGCGTTGACGCTCAAGCGTCGCATCGAGCTGTTCCTGTCGCTGCCGCTCCAACGGCTCGATGCCATGTCGCTGCAGCATGAGCTGCGCGTCATCGGCAAGCAGTGAGGTAGCACGATGACCGTACAGACCGAAGCCGTCGCCGCCACGCCATCGTTCTCGATGAGCATCTTCGAGCGCTACCTGACGGTGTGGGTGCTGCTGTGCATCGTCGCTGGCATCGCCCTGGGCCAGCTCGCGCCTGGCGCGTTCCAGGCCGTCGGCCGCATGGAAGTGGCCCAGGTCAACCTGCCGGTCGGCCTGCTCATATGGGTCATGGTGATCCCGATGCTGCTCAAGGTGGATTTCGGCGCGCTCGGCCAGGTTCGCCAGCACTGGCGTGGCATCGGCGTGACGCTGTTCGTCAACTGGGCGGTCAAGCCGTTCTCGATGGCACTGCTGGCCTGGCTGTTCATCCGCCACGTCTTCGCCGACTGGCTGCCGGCCGACCAGCTCGACAGCTACGTCGCCGGCCTGATCCTGCTGGCCGCCGCACCGTGCACAGCGACGGTGTTCGTGTGGAGCCGACTGACCGGCGGCGACCCGGTATTCACTCTGTCGCAGGTGGCGCTGAACGACACCATCATGGTGTTCGCCTTCGCGCCCATCGTCGGGCTGCTGCTGGGCCTGTCGGCGATCACCGTGCCGTGGGACACGCTGCTGACCTCAGTGGTGCTCTACATCATCATCCCCGTCGTCCTCGCGCAGGTATGGCGCCGCTCGCTGCTGCGTCGTGGACAGGCCGCGTTCGACCGCGTGCTGGAGCGCCTCGGCCCGCTCTCAATCGCAGCGCTGCTGCTGACGCTGGTGTTGCTATTCGCCTTCCAGGGCCAGGCCATCCTGCGAGAGCCGCTGGTGATCGCCATGCTCGCCGTGCCCATTCTGATCCAGGTGTTCTTCAATTCCGGCCTCGCCTACTGGCTCAACCGCAGGGTCGGCGAGAAGCACAACATCGCGTGTCCCTCGGCGTTGATCGGTGCCAGCAACTTTTTCGAGCTGGCAGTGGCAGCGGCCATCAGCCTGTTCGGCTTCCATTCCGGCGCGGCCCTCGCCACCGTGGTCGGCGTGCTGATCGAAGTGCCGGTGATGCTGCTGGTGGTGCGCGTGGTCAACCGTTCCCGCGCCTGGTACGAACAGGCCCCGCGCAACGCAGCGAGGCATCCGGCATGAGTACCGTCACGATCTACCACAACCCGGACTGCGGCACGTCGCGCAACACGCTGGCGCTGATCCGCGCCAGCGGCATCGAGCCCACGGTCATCGAGTACCTGAAGACGCCGCCCGACCGCGAGACCTTGAAGGCGCTGATCGTGCGGATGGGCATGGGCGTGCGGGATGTGTTGCGCATCAAGGGCACGCCCTACAAGGAACTGGGCCTTGATGCCGCGCATTGGAGCGACGACCAGTTGATCGATCAGATGCTGGCGTACCCGATCCTCATCAATCGGCCCATCGTGGTGTCGCGCTCGGGCGTGCGCCTGTGCCGTCCCTCGGACATGGTGATCGACCTGCTGCCGCAACGACCGACGGGCGAGAACCGCAAGGAGGATGGCACGCCGCTGCTGGTGGATACGCCGATCGCCGGCAGCGACCCGGACCTCGCCCTGGCTTTGCAAGAGGCCGTGCTTCCCACGGACGACCTGGCCGAACCAGGGCGCAGCTTCTTCGCCTATGCCACGGTGTCCGGCGAGCGCGTGGGCTACGGCGGCTTCGAGCGCCTGGGCCGAGACGTTCTCGTGCGCTCCCTGGTGGTGCTGCCACACGCACGCCATCGCGGCATCGGCGGCGGAATGTTCGCACTGCTGCTGCGCCGTGCCTTCGACGAAGGCGGGCGCGACGCCTGGTTGCTGACCACGACGGCTGCGCCGTTCTTCGAGCGCGCGGGCTTCAAGCTAATCGAGCGCAGCGCCGCACCGGCGACCATCCTTGCCACACGGCAGGCCGCAAGCCTTTGTCCTTCGAGCGCCGTGCTGCTTGGACGTCGAATGTCACTGTGATGTGCCCTCGCAAGGACATCCCGGGACACAGAGGTGCATCAGTGAAATGACAAATCGCCGAAGGCCACGCGGGCCTTCGGCTGGGGAGGAAGGAAAACCACCTGTGGGCTGCGTCAGCGCGGGCCGTCGTCAAAGCCGTTCGCTGCGTCAGCAATCGCACCCGGCCCGTTTCGTGGCTGGGGCCGGAAACCTCTGGCGTGCATCCACACACAAAGGGAGCCCGTTGTTCC
>JAFEEP010000102.1 GCA_018241045.1 Pseudomonadota bacterium
CCGGCTGGTGCCGGTCGGCCAGGTGCCGTCGGGCGGGAAGGCACTGACCGGCAGTTCGTGGCCGCGTCCGGCGATCAGCATGGCGGTCACGCGTTGCACGAAATCGGGCGCATCGGCGGGCACGGGTGGCGGTCGCCGTCTTGTGCTGGCCACACGCTCCGGTAGCTGCACTTCGGCCAGCGCCTCGCGAGCTGCATCGAGCGCCTGCAGGTTGCGCCTCACCACTTCGGCGCCGCGCCGCCCCCAGGTGGTTTCGATGGCACGGCACATGTGTCCAAGCGCTGCCTCGAACGGCATGACCGCCACGAGCTTGAAGAAGCACAGCTGCATCACCGTATTGATCAGCCGCCCCAGCCCGGCGGCTTCGGCGACACGGTAGGCGTCGATCACGAACAGACGGCAACGGCGCTCGATCAATTGCTGCTGCACCTCCATCGATAGTGTGTCCCAGACCTTGTCGGCGGGTACGGCGCTGTTGAGCAGCACGGTGGCCCCCAGCATCGCGCAGTCGAGCACGTCGCGCTGCTCGAGGAATTCCGGAGCGTGGATCGCGACAAAGTGTGCGCGGCGGATGCGGTAGGTCGACAGGATCGGACGTGGTCCGAAGCGCAGCCAGGAAATCGTCGTCGAGCCGGACTTGCGCGAGTCATATTCGAAGTGTCCCTGAACGAAGCGCGGTGTCTCCTCGCCGATGATCTTGATCGAGGCCTTGTTGGCCGACACCGTACCGTCCGCCCCGAGGCCGAAGAACACGGCGCGCGTTACATCATCGCTTTCGATGTCGTAGTCCGGATCCCAGTCGAGCGAACTGCCGGAGACATCATCGCGGATGCCGAGCGTGAAGCGGCGCTTCGGCTGCGGCTTTGCCAGTTCGTCGAGCACGGCCTTCACCATCGCCGGGGTGAATTCCTTCGATGCCAGGCCGTAGCGGCCGCTGCACAGCGCCGGCAAGGCCTCGCGCTGGCCGGTTGCGACCGCCTCGATCAGTCCGGCACTGATCTCCTGGAACAGGGGCTCGCCGCTGGAGCCGGGCTCCTTGGTACGGTCGAGAATGGCGACGGCGCGCACGCTCGGCGGCAGCGCTTCAAGCAGGTGGACCAGTGAAAATGGGCGGAACAGCCGCACCTTGATCACACCGACGCGCTCTCCCATCTCGAGCAGGTGCTCGACGGTTTCCTGCGCGCATTGCGCACCCGAGCCCATCAGCACGATCACCCGTTCGGCCTCCGCGTGTCCGATGTAGTCGAAGGCGCGGTAGCGGCGGCCGGTCAGCGCGGCAAAGCGCTGCATGACGGCGTCGAGCCGGTCGGGAAACGCGGCGTAGAACGGTTCGACCGCCTCGCGCGACTGGAAGTAGGCATCGGGGTTTTGCGAAGTGCCGCGCACGAAGGGGCGGTCCGGATTCAGCGCGCGCGCGCGGTGGGCCGACACGGACTCGGGATCGAGCAGTGCCGCCAGCGTTGCATCGCCCAGCAATTCGACCCGGCTGATCTCGTGCGATGTTCGAAATCCGTCGAAGAAGTGCAGCACCGGCACACGCGCCTCGAGCGTCACAGCGTGCCCGATCGCGGCCAGATCCTGGGCCTCCTGCGCGCTACCCGAGGCGAGCAGCGCCAACCCCGCGCCGCGCACCGCCATCACGTCCGAGTGGTCGCCGAAGATGCTGAGCGCATGCGTCGCGACAGTGCGCGCGGCCACGTGCATGCAGAAACTGGTCAGTTCGCCGCCAATCTTGAAGAGATCGGGCAACATCAGCAGCAAGCCCTGCGACGCGGTGAAGGTCGTCGTCAGCGCCCCGGCCTGCAAGGCGCCGTGGACCGCGCCCGCCGCCCCGCCTTCCGACTGCATCTCGATGACCTGAGGCACCTCGCCCCAGAGGTTGGCGCGACCATCGGCCGACCAGGCGTCCGCATGCTCGCCCATCGGCGATGCCGGCGTGATCGGGTAGATGGCGACGACTTCGCTCAACCGGTAGGCGACATCGGCTACCGCCTCGTTTGCGTCCAGGGTACGGCTGACGGCGGCGGCACTACTTCTGGAGCCGCTCTCGGGGCCACTCTCGAAAATCGCGCCCGAGCCCTTCTCGTTCTCACGCTTCAACTTCACCTCCCCGCCCGGCAGATGATTCTGGACTGGGTGACCGGATGAGGCTCGCATCGCCCTTACCGATCGAGAGCCAGCGCAGGTACTTCGAAGCCGTGCCTTACGCGGGTTTTCCTCGCATCAAGGTGCCAACGACCTCGCAACCAACTGCAATCGTATTCCCCACCGTGACGGACTCTCTCAGGTATTCATGCAGCGACGCCAGGGTGGAATCGGATGCGTCCGATTCCACCCATAGGGTGTATTCGGCCCGCTGCAGCTTACGTGGCGCATCCTGAAACGTGCCGCCAACGCGGACAGCAATTCCGGCGATCGTCAATCCGAGTCTCGCGCGGGCCTCAGCCACCCCTTCCAGCAAACCTCCGGCCAATGCAGCGAGGAGCAATTCGACCGAATTGAATGCGTCCTGACGCCCCTCGAACTCGGTATCCAGCAAGACCTGGGCGCACTTCGCCGTCGCAACGCTTCCACGGTGCGGAAGCCGCTGCGCAAAGACTTCATATGCAGGCATCGCAATCCTACAGAACCAAGAGTCAAGAATCACAGGCGGTCGCACAAGCGGTATCGCCGCAGCAGAGGTGAGTAGGCCTTGGCCAAGTGGCCTGAACGGTATCAAGCGCCCGCCCGACGCGCGACGCGGTTACGTCGGACTTCCTGCCGCTCATACACGACAAGGGCCCCACACAAAGCAAGTATGCAACAACACACTGCATCCTTTTGGGCGGCGGTGCGTCTTCAATAATAGGACCAAACCCAAACCACCTGATCATGCAAAACGCGAATTCCACAAACGGCGACCGCCGCCATCTCCTGCTCTGGCTCTCGACCCTGCTCGTCGCCGCGGCCCTCTGGATCGCCGCCTACAGCCAGCTCACGCCCTTTGCCGACGCGGCGATCGGTCTTGCGGGTCTCCAGCACGGCAGCCATCTCGGTGAAGCCGTACATTTCTTCTTTTACGATACGCCGAAGGTGCTGTTGCTGCTGACGGCAATCGTGTTCGCGATGGGCATCGTTCAGACCTTCTTCTCGCCGGAGCGCACCCGCGCGCTGCTGTCGGGCAAGCGCGTCGGCGTCGGCAACGTGCTGGCAGCGAGCCTCGGGATCGTCACCCCGTTCTGCTCATGCTCCGCCGTGCCCCTCTTCATCGGCTTTCTGTCGGCCGGCGTGCCGCTGGGCGTTACCTTTTCCTTCCTCGTCTCTGCACCGATGGTCAATGAAGTCGCGCTTGCCCTGCTTTTCGGCATGTTCGGCTGGAAGGTGGCGGCCTTGTACCTCGGCCTGGGGCTAGCCGTCGCGATTGTCTCGGGCTTGGTAATCGGCAAGCTTCACATGGAGCGCTACCTGGAGGACTGGGTGCAGCGAATCCTGTCCAGCAGCGCCACGACAAGCGAGTCGGAAAAACTGAGCTGGGTCCAGCGCTTGGAATGCGGGCTGGATCATGTGAAGGAGATCGTCGGCAAGGTATGGCCCTACATCCTGGTCGGCATCGCCATCGGCGCCGGGATCCACGGCTATGTGCCGCAGGATTTCATGGCGTCGATCATGGGCCGAGATGCGCCGTGGTGGTCGCTGCCCGTCGCCATCCTGATCGGCGTACCCATGTATACGAACGCGGCTGGCGTGATCCCCATCGTAGAAGCGCTGATCGGCAAGGGAGCGGCACTCGGGACGGTTCTGGCCTTCATGATGAGTGTGATCGCGCTCTCGCTGCCTGAAATGGTGATCCTGCGCAAAGTGCTCAAGCCGCGTCTGATTGCTGTCTTCGCCGGTATCGTCGCTGTCGGCATCATGATCGTGGGCTATGTCTTCAATCTGATCCTTTGAGCGAGAGACGCGAACATTCCGGCGGCGTCATGTTTTTCGAGAGTGTGCATGCCGCACCCTGAACGCTCGATCGCAGACGCCATGGCGATGAGCGCAAGCAATCCCGAGCAACGGAGGACTGTGACCGAGCATGACTGGCACGCGGTCGAAGCGTCGCTGACGACCGAACGCCTGCAAGTCGATCCGGCTCGGGGACTCGACGCCGGCGAGGTCGCGGCGCGGCTGACGCAGTACGGCCCCAACCGCACGACCACGCGCGCGGGTCGCAGCGCGCCGGTACGCTTCCTGCTGCAATGTGTGCAGCACGCTGGTGCTAGTTCTGCTCGTCGCGGGGGCATTTCGGCCTTTCTGGGGGAGTGGGGCGACGCGACAGTGATCATCGGCGTCGTCCTGATCAACGCCATCGTCGGCTTCATCCAGGAAGGCAAGGCCGAATCGGCGTTGGCCGCGCTTGCGCGCGTGATCGCCGCCGAAGCCAGCGTCACCCGCAACGCCCGGCGTCACCGGATCGACGCAACGCACCTCGTCCCGGGCGGTGTCGTCCACCTCGGTGCCGGGGACAAGGTCCCCGCCGACCTCCGTCTGATCGGTGGCCGCGAACTGCGCACAGCCGAGGTAGCCCTCACCGGCGAATCGTAAGCGTCCGCCCACCGCCGTCTTCCCTCCGGGATAACAGTCACAGTCGCTGAGGATTGTCCCTCGGAGGGGGCACCCAATTTTGTGCCCACGATTGCATTCATGGACACAAATTTGGATCAACGCCCGCAGCGCGGACCGCGCGGGCCGTACCGCCGTAAGCACCCGGCGAACCCATCGTGCCGTTCCGCTCAGGCGCAGACGGCCGGCTGCCAGCGATGCGGCAGCAACTCCCCAATCTTGCTATACGGCTGGGTCGGCAGCCGTTCGAGCACATCCTTCAGGTACGCGAAGGGCTCGTGGCCATTGAGCCGCGGGGACAGAATCAGGCTCATGATCGCAGTTGCGCGCTGGCCTGCGCGCAGGCTCCCCGCGAACAGCCAGTTCTTGCGCTTATGCCAACCGTTGCATAAGCGCAAGAATTTCCTCTTCGCGGGGTCCGACGCCGGGGGCGAGCGTGCGGCGGCAATCTACAGCCGGCACGGCCAAGCTCAATGGTCTCGATCCTGACGCCTACCGCCGGGGTTCGACACTTCACCCCGATTTTCGCGCCTTTTCGGAAAGTGCCTCCAGCACTGGCGCGGGTTTGAAGGCCACGACCGCAAAAGCGCTGTGGTGGCACGTTTGTAAAATCCCTCCTCAAACGTGACGGAGCTTTCGACCTCGGTAAAGTGGCGGCATGCACGCCAAGCTCACCACCTCCGGAGGCCGCCGCTACGTCCAGCTCGTCGAGTCCTA
>JAFEEP010000103.1 GCA_018241045.1 Pseudomonadota bacterium
AGGCCGACCGCAACCGCCTCCTCGCCCGATGACAGCAACTGGAAGCCGTGATCCTTGCGCGCCGCAAGGCAATCCTCGAACGCGCGGATCAGCAGCATGGCGCGAAGCGACTCTATCGGGTCGATCGTCATGCGGATCGCTTCTGGCGCGCCAGGTGTTTCAGCGCTGCGGCGAAAAGCCCGAAGCTTTCCCTGGCGCCGCGACGACGGATTGCGGCCATCAGGCGCATCGCCGCTTCCTTGACGCCGATCTGCCCCTTGAACACCTGAACCGCGAGCCAACCGACGTGGTTCTCCTGAACGGCATCGGTGTTCATCTGCACGCGCTGGCGATTTCGCCCCTTGCCAAGCGCAATCAGGTCGGAGCCGGCACGCTCCGTCGCCAACCGAAGCGGCGCTTGCTGCGCTTCAATCCACGCAGCCGCGCGCTTTTGTGCCTCGTAAGGGACAAACAGGTCGAGCCCGTTTGCAACGATGACCAACGCCAGTTCCCGGCCTGCAACCTGCGCGGCGAGATCGCCAGTCAGGCGGTAATCCGTGCCCAGTCGGACCCCGCCAATATCGGCAAACACACGGTCGATGTCGACCACCAGGGCACCGTGCACACGCGACAGCTCTGTCGCCAGCAGGTTCAACCGGCGGATGCGCTGGAGCAACGCCTGTCCGGCATCGGCCCCACGATCGGTCCCGCCGCGAAACACGGTCAGAACGAACACCGGATCGCCAGTTTCGGCAAGGCTCGTGAAGGCGGTCTGCAATTGCTCCGCAACCTCGCTCCATGGCCGTTCGATAGCCGTGGCAAAGGGCAGCAGGGAAACCACGCGGATCGTTTCGGCGGGAGCGCCAATCAGCTGATCCAGACCGGCGGCGGTCCGGCAGGCGATGGTCATGTCGTCATCGGCAAGTGCTCCCGGCAACAGGCCATCCAACGCCCGCGCCAACATGGGCGCTTCCCCGGCTGAGGCATAGGCGATGACCGATATCGCCGTCATCGGACGGCCTGCCGGATCGTCTGGTCCGCTCCCGCCGCCCCCGTGCATTGGGCAATGTAAGCCTGGCGTACGGCATCGCGTCCGACAATCCCCTCGAACAGCGCCGATTTGCAGGCGAGTTCGGGCAAGGAGGCGATGCGCGCCGCGTCGGGCAGCGGCGAATGATCGCTGATGCTCTGCCAGAACAGCGGCAACAGCGCGACGACCGGCTCGGGATGGGCGCCATAGAAGACGGCTTCCCAGTCCAGATCATCCAGCGGATCGCGCCAGCCGCTGCGATGGGTCATGTGATAACTGCGCGCCGTCGTGGGCTTCATCACCATACCCGCGCGGCACAGCCGCAAAGCCAGTTCGCGATGTTCGTTGATGCTGATCGCGGGATGAAAGCCGCCCGATCGCAGGAAGGCATCGCGTGACAGCGATTGGTTGGCGCCCGATGCAGCGGCCCACAACACATCGCAGTCCGCATGGTCGCGCAGCGCCTCCATTTCCAGATCGTAGAGCCGGCGCGGCCCAAACCCGGGATAGATGCCTGGCTGGGCGCGGCGATCGATCTCGGCAAAGGCATTTCGAATCTGATCCCGCGTCACCAGGGCGCGTTCGCGTTCCTTGTCCGATATGCGGGCAACGCGATCCTCCTCACCCGCCCGCGGCGTTCCCGCCTCGGGATCGAGGAATGGTCGTGTGCAGCGCAAGTGAAATGTCTCGCCGCGCACGATGCGGTCATCACCTTCGCGATGGCATTCGGCGTGCTTCGCCACGAAGTCCGGTTCGGCGAGCGTGTCGCCGTCGAGGAAGACCACGATATCACCCGAAGCGCGCGTCGCTCCCGCATTGGCGGCCGCCGAACGCCCCGCCGGACGGTCATGGTGGACGGCGACGAGATCCAGCGCCTTGCTCGCCTCTGTTACGACTTCAGCCGTGTGGTCGGAAGATCCATCGTTGACCACCACCACTTCGGCCGGATGACTCTGGCAGGCCAGCGAGGCAAGGGTCAGGCGAAGCCTGTCGGCCTCGTCCTTGGATCGGATGACGACGCTAACCTTCATGGTTCCGTTTCCCCGCCAGAAAAGACACCCAGATCGTCCAGCACCCGGACGACCTCTTCCGCCACGCATTTGTACCCTTCCGGGGTCAGGTGCATGGCATCGATCTTCATCAGGTCGGCACCCTTGCGCGCCACCACGCCTTCGACATCGACGATCGAGATTCCAAGGGCTTGCGACAACTCGACCAACGCGAGATTGAACCGCCGGATCCGCGTACCATAGGTCTCGTCAAGCCCCAGATAGCAGTGCACCCTGTCTCCCGGGATTACCGGGGACATATTGTAAACCAGGATGGGAATGTCCTGCATTTCCCGCAGCCGATCGACCGCGGCAGCCAAGCTTGCCATCGATTCCTCGACGCTGACCAGTCCCACTTGTTCGAAGTTCTCGACCAGCCAGCGACGTTCGGCGTCGGGCCACAGCGCAACGTCGGCCGGGTAAAACAGAAACCCCTCTTCCTGGTGGCGCAGCAGCGTCGAGGCAACGTCGGGCAGGATTGACAGTACGATGGCGTCAGACGGGGTCGTGAAGACCTGTTCGCTGAACTGGCCGGCAAGGGGGTAGTTGCCCAGCGGCATCTCATGGCCGTCCAGCACCCCGGGGACGGTGCCATTCGCAGCGATCATCGCGTCGAACCGGGTCAGCGTTTCATGCCGCAGGCGGACGCGAACGTCAGGAAACGCGCCGCGCAGCACATCATTTATGCCGTTCCACAAGATTGAACCGCC
>JAFEEP010000104.1 GCA_018241045.1 Pseudomonadota bacterium
CAAGCTTTACGCCGTGATGCGCGAGGAACTGGTTGCGGTGCGTGATGCCTACGCCACCCCGCGCCTGTCGGAAATCACCGCCGCCGCCGACGGGATCGAGGACGAAGACCTGATCGAGCGCGACGAGATGGTCGTCACCGTCACCATGGACGGCTATATCAAGCGCACCCCGCTCTCCACCTTCCGCGCCCAGAATCGCGGCGGCAAGGGGCGCGCCGGCATGGCGACCAAGGACGAGGATGTGGTGACGTCGATGTTCGTCACCTCAACCCACAATCCGGTGCTGTTCTTCTCGACTGCAGGCAAGGTTTATCGCCTCAAGGTCTGGCGCCTGCCTGAGGGCGGCCCGGCGACGCGCGGGCGGCCGATCGTCAACCTGCTTCCCGCGCTCGACAAGGACGAAACGATCCAGACCGTGCTGCCTTTGCCCGAGGATGAGGCGGAATGGGGCAAGTTGTCGGTGGTCTTTGCGACGGCCAAGGGCAACGTCCGCCGCAACGCAATGGACGCCTTCGCCAACATTCCCAGCAACGGCAAGTTCGCCATGCGCTTCGACGAGGATTCGGACGACCGATTGATCGGCGTCGCCCTCCTCGAAGCGAGCGACGATGTTCTGCTTGCCACCCGTGCAGGCAAGGCGATTCGCTTCGCCGGGGACGAGGTGCGCGAGTTCACCAGTCGCACCTCGACCGGCGTGCGCGGCATGACGCTCAAGGGCGACGACGAAGTCATCAGCCTCTCGATCCTGCACCGCGTCGGTACATCGAGCGAGGAGCGCGAGGACTATGTCCGCTTCGCCCCGTGGAAGGGTGAAAAGGAAGGCGAACCGGCGATCAGCGCCGAACGCATGGCCGAATTGCAGGCGCGCGAACAGTTCATCCTCACGGTCTGCGCCAATGGTTATGGCAAGATGTCCTCGGCCTACGAATACCGCCGCACCGGGCGCGGCGGCCAGGGCATCACCAACATCGACAACATCGCCCGCAACGGCCCTGTCGTGGCAAGCTTCCCGGCGACCCAGGCCGATCAGCTCATGCTGGTGACCGATCAGGCCAAGCTGATCCGCCTGCCGCTGGAAAGCCTGCGGGTGATCGGGCGCGGCAGCGCCGGCGTGCGCCTGTTCAACGTCGCGGACGAGGAACACGTGGTCAGCGCGGTGCGCCTTGCCGACGACGGCGAGGATGCCGAGGACGATGGCGGCGTCGTGGTAGGCGACGGCTGATGCCGCTGCGGATCGAACCTTCGGGCCAGGCGTGCGGTGCGCGCGTCACCGGGGTCGATCTCGCGCAGCCGCTCGAACCGGCAACTATCGCGCAAATCCGTGCGGCGTGGCTGGAACATCACGTCCTCGCCTTCCCCGATCAGGCGATGGGCGACGACGATCTCGAACGCTTCACCCTCGCCTTTGGCGGCTTTGGCGAGGATCCGTTCTTCGCTCCCATCCCGGGCCGGCAGCACATCGCCGCGATCCGGCGCGAGGCGGATGAGCAGAGCCCGCTGTTCGCCGAGAACTGGCACGCCGACTGGTCGTTTCAGGCTCACCCGCCCGCCGGAACCTGCCTGCTGGCGATCGACATTCCCCCGCACGGCGGCGACACCCTGTTCGCCAACCAGCACCTCGCGTGGGAAGTGCTGTCGCCGGAAAAGCAGTCACGCTACGCCGACCTCATCGCGATTCACTCCGCCCGCCTGCCCTACGCTCCCGACGGCACCTATGGCGCAAAGGACACGGGCCGCTCGATGGATATCCGCCCCAGCGAAGCCGCCTTCGCCGTCCAGCCCCACCCCCTCGTCCCCGCGCACCCCGAAACCGGACGGCGCGGGTTCTATTCGACGCTGGGTTATATCATCGGGATCGAAGGCATGGATCAGGGCGAGGCGGTGGCCCTGCTGATGGATCTCCAATCCTGGCAGGGCGACGATCGCTTCGTCTATCGCCACGCCTGGGAGCCGGGGATGCTGCTGATGTGGGACAACCGCTCGGTCCTCCACAAGGCGACCGGCGGGTATGAAGGATTCCGGCGCGAATTGCATCGCACTACGATTGCGGCTTGGTCGGGCTCGTGAGTTCCCCGACAACCCCGGTGCAGATCAGGAATTGCCCGAAGTAATAGAGCGGCCAGATCAGCAGACCGGGCAGCGCGCTGTCCGCCAGCGGTCCCATGCGGGCGAAGATCAGCAAGTCGGACACGGCGAACATCACCGCGCCGATGCCGACGCGGTAGCGGGGGAAGCTGCTGGTCCAGGCTGTCATGGTCATCGCCCCCAATGCCATTGCGTAAAGGCCCACACCCGGTGCGGCAGCACGATCGGCTGGGAGAAGGTAGGCGATAACCGGTATTGCAAGCGCGAGGACCAGTCCTAGCAGGCGCTGGCTGGGGGCAAGAACGGCACGGCGGTGGCGCAGATAGAACCAGATCGCGATGACATGACCAACGAGGAACGCAGCCGCCCCGGCCTCGAGCGACAGTTCGATCAGCACATCGCCCAGCGCGCCAAAAGCCATGACCGCCGCGATTGTCCGCGAATCCGCGCCCTTGTGCCGAGTCAGTGCATAGACGGCGAGCAGGGCCACCCCCGCCCCCTTCCACGCCATCTGATACAGCCCCGGCAGGTGGCTGTCCTTGGCGAACCAGAAGCTGATTCCTGCGACCAGGCTGGCGAGCAGCCACGGTCGTTTCTCGATAAGCGCGCGCCTTGGCATGGAGTTCCCCTTCCCATCCTGCTTGGCGTTGGAATCTTCGCCGCGCAAGGCTAGGCGCATTCGTCATGAACTACGACGTGCATATCATCGGCGGCGGCCTCGCCGGATCGGAAGCGGCCTGGCAGTTGGCCCGGCGCGGAGCCCGAGTGCGCCTTTCGGAAATGCGCGGCGGGGGTGACAGCACCCCGGCGCATCAGGGCGCGGGGCTGGCCGAGCTGGTGTGCTCCAACTCGTTCCGGTCCGACGATCACGAAAAGAACGCGGTCGGGCTGCTGCACCATGAAATGCGCGCACTCGATTCGCTGGTGATGAGCGCTGCCGCAATTGCGCAGGTTCCCGCCGGATCGGCCCTCGCCGTGGACCGCGAAGTGTTTTCCGCCGAGGTCGGGGCGCGGCTTGCCGCCCTTCCCAACCTGACCGTTGTGCGCGAGCGGATTGATACGCTCCCCGCCGCGGGCCTGACCGTGGTCGCCACTGGTCCGCTCACCGCAGCCTCGCTCGCCTCGTCCATCGGCGCGGCGACGGGAGCGAGCAGCCTGGCCTTCTTCGATGCCATTGCCCCGATCGTCTATCGCGACACGGTCAACATGGACGTGTGCTGGATGGCGAGCCGCTGGGACAAGGGCGAAACCAAGGATTACATCAACTGCCCGATGACCCGCGAGCAATACACCGCCTTCCGGGCCGCACTGCTGGCGGGCGAAAAGACCGAGTTTCGCGAGTGGGAGGCGAACACCCCCTATTTCGAAGGTTGTATGCCGGTCGAGGTGATGGCCGAGCGCGGCGAGGATACGCTGCGCTTCGGGCCGA
>JAFEEP010000105.1 GCA_018241045.1 Pseudomonadota bacterium
GTGCTGATCGAGGGCAAGGCGATCCAGCTGCACCCGCTGGTCTGCTCGGCCTTCAACGCCGACTTCGACGGTGACCAGATGGCGGTCCACGTGCCGCTTTCGCTGGAAGCCCAGCTTGAAGCGCGCGTGCTGATGATGTCGACCAACAACATCCTTAGCCCCGCCAACGGCAAGCCGATCATCGTGCCCTCGCAGGACATGGTGCTGGGTCTGTACTACCTGTCGATCGACCGCGAGAACGAGCCGGGCCAGGGCATGGTCCTGGCCGACATGGCCGAGGTTCACCAGGCGCTCAACGCCGGGGCCGTCACGCTCCACTCGAAGATCACGGCCCGCGTGCCGCAGACCGACGAGCAGGGCAATCAGTACATGAAGCGGTTCGAGACCACCCCGGGCCGCATGCTGATCGGCGAATGCCTGCCCAAGTCGCACACCGTGCCCTTCGACGTGGTCAACAAGGTGCTGACCAAGAAGGAAATCGGCGACGTCATCGACCAAGTCTATCGTCACACCGGGCAGAAGGACACGGTGCTGTTCGCCGACGCGATCATGGCGCTGGGCTTCCGCAACGCGTTCAAGGCGGGGATCTCGTTCGGCAAGGACGACATGATCATCCCCGACAGCAAGGATGCGCTGGTCGACGAAACCAAGGCGCTAGTGGCTGACTATGAACAGCAGTACCAGGACGGCCTGATCACCCAGCAGGAAAAGTACAACAAGGTGATCGACGCCTGGAGCCGTTGCGGCGACCAGGTGGCCAACGCCATGATGGACGAGATCAAGGCCAGCCCGGTCGACCCCGAAACGGGCCGCCAGAAGCCGATCAACTCGATCTACATGATGTCGCACTCCGGTGCGCGTGGTTCGCCGACCCAGATGAAGCAGCTCGCGGGGATGCGCGGCCTGATGGCCAAGCCTTCGGGCGAGATCATCGAGACGCCGATCATCTCGAACTTCAAGGAAGGTCTGACCGTCCTTGAATACTTCAACTCGACGCACGGCGCCCGCAAGGGCCTGGCCGACACCGCGCTCAAGACGGCGAACTCGGGCTACCTGACCCGCCGCCTGGTCGACGTGTCGCAGGACTGCGTGGTCGTGATCGACGATTGCGGCACCGAACGGGCGCTGGAAATGCGCGCGATCGTCCAGGGCGGCTCGACCATCGCCTCGCTGGGCGAACGCATCCTGGGCCGGACCCTGGCCGAGGACATCGCCGACAAGGACGGCAACGTCGTGGTCGCCAAGGGCACCCTGCTTGACGAAGCCGCGACCGCCAAGGTCGAGGGTTCGGGCGTCCAGGCGGTCAAGATCCGCAGCCCGCTGATCTGCGAGGCCGAACAGGGCGTCTGCGCGACCTGCTATGGCCGCGACCTTGCCCGCGGTACGCCGGTCAACATCGGTGAAGCGGTCGGCGTCATCGCCGCCCAGTCGATCGGTGAACCCGGCACCCAGCTGACGATGCGGACCTTCCACATCGGCGGCGCGGCGCAGGTCAACGAGCAGTCGCACCTCGAGGCGATTTCGGATGGCACGGTCCAGTACCGCGACATTCCGACCATCGTCGACAAGCGTGGCCGCCGCCTCAGCCTTGCCCGCAACGGCGAGATCGTGGTGGTCGACAACGAGGGACGTGAGCGCGCGATCCACCGCGTGCCTTACGGCACCCACCTGCTGCACGAGGACGGCGCGATCATCAACGAAGGTGATCGTCTGGCCGAGTGGGATCCGTTCACCACCCCGATCATCACCGAAAAGTCGGGTGTGGTGAAGTACCAGGACCTTGTCGACGGCAAGACTCTGACCGAGCAGACCGACGAAGCCACCGGCATGACCAGCCGCGTCGTTTCCGAAAATCGCGCGGCCAGCCGTTCGAAGAAGGAAGACCTGCGTCCGCGCCTGACCCTGCTCGACGAGAGTTCGGGCGAGGCCGGTCGCTATATGCTGGCGCCGGGCACCACCCTGTCGGTCGAGGACGGGCAGGAAGTCTCGGCCGGTGACGTGCTGGCCCGTGCCAGCCGCGAAGCCGCCAAGACTCGCGACATCACCGGCGGTCTGCCGCGCGTTGCGGAACTGTTCGAAGCCCGCATCCCCAAGGACAACGCGATCATCGCCAAGATCTCGGGGCGGATCGAATTCGTCCGCGACTACAAGGCCAAGCGCAAGATCGCGATCGTTCCCGAGGAAGGCGATACCGTCGAATACCTGATCCCCAAGTCGAAGGTGATCGACGTTCAGGAAGGCGACTGGGTCAAGAAGGGCGACAACCTGATCTCGGGCTCGCCCAACCCGCATGACATCCTGGAAGTGCTGGGGGTTGAGGCGCTGGCCGAATACCTCGTCGCCGAAATCCAGGAAGTCTATCGCTTGCAGGGCGTGAAGATCAACGACAAGCACATCGAGGTGATCGTTCGCCAGATGCTGCAGAAGGTCGAGATCACCGATGGCGGCGATACCGTGCTGCTGGCCGGCGAGCAGGTCGATCGCGAGGAAATGGACGAGTACAATGCCAAGCTGGCGCCCGACCAGAAGCCGGCCGAAGGCAAGCCGGTGCTGCTGGGCATCACCAAGGCATCGCTCCAGACCCGCTCGTTCATCTCTGCCGCTTCGTTCCAGGAAACCACCCGCGTGCTGACGCAGGCGGCGGTCGAAGGGAAGCGCGACAGCCTGATCGGGCTCAAGGAGAACGTCATCGTCGGCCGCCTGATCCCGGCGGGCACTGGTGCGGGCATGAACCGCCTGCGGGTTGCGGCAAGCAGCCGCGATGCCGCGCTGCGCGCGAGCTATCGCAAGCTGCAGGAAAGCCTGATCGCGCCTGAAACTGCCGCGGAAGAGCACGCCGCCGAACTGGCCCAGGGCCCCGAAGCCGCTGGTTTCGGTGATCCGCTGGCCACGGTCGAGGGTGAAACCCACGGCACCGACGCCGATGCGGGCGATTACCTGGTGGACGGCGCGGGCGACGAATAAGTCCGCGGCGCCATCACCGGCCTCAAGAAAAGGCCCCGCCGGAGCGATCCGGCGGGGCCTTTTTCATGTTGCAGGGCGTCTGCGATCGCTCGAAATTTTTGGGGAACCTTTTCCCGCATCGTCCGTTACGCAGTCAAGGACCTTGGATTTCTCCCGCTCGCGGTGACGAAGCTCAGGACCTCGGTACCCGGCCTTCCCCGGGTAGGGTCGCACCGACGAGACCCCGTCAGCTCCGGTTGGCGGGGTCTTTCGTCAGGGGCCTGTCGTGATCAGACATAGGCCATCCGCTCCAGCGCGCCGAACATCGCCAGCGCGCCGGGATCGCCGAAGGGCGAAAGCTGGCTCATGAACACGCCGCCCACGCCCTTCACAGGATCGATCCAGTAATACGAATTGAAGATCCCCGCCCAGGCCAGGCTGCCCGGCGAGCGGCCGTTTGGCCCTCGTTCGGGGTTGATCAGGAAGCCCAGGCCCCAGCCGGTGTGCTGATCGGGGAAGGTATCGTAAGGCTGGGCAAGGTTGGGCATGGCGCTGCCCATGTAGCCGGCGCGGATTGCGCCGATCTGGTTATGCCCCATCTCCGCCACGGTTTCGGGCGCGAGGATACGATTGCCGTCAAGCTCACCCCCGCGCA
>JAFEEP010000106.1 GCA_018241045.1 Pseudomonadota bacterium
CCGCCCAGCGCCCACACGGCGACCGCCTGCGCTACATGGCCGGCTGCCGCTGCGACGCCTGCCGCGCGGCGAATGCCGCCTATGAGCGCATGCGCATTGCCGAGCGCAAGGCCGGCAACGCCGACGTGATCGTCCCGGCAGAGAAGGCGCGAGCCCACCTGATCGCCCTGTCCGCCGCCGGCGTCGGCCGCAAGGGCGTGCGCCAGGCCACCGACATCAACGAACGCATCCTGCAGCAGATCCGCAGCGGCGCCCGCGCCCAGATCCGCCGCAGCACCGAGCGCAAGATTCTCGCCGTGCCCATCGACGCCGCCATGCTGTCCGACGGCGCCCACATCGACGCCGGCCCCAGCTGGGTGCTGGTCGCCGAGCTGGTGCAAGCGGGATTCACGAAGAAGCGCATCGCGCACGAACTCGGGCAAACAGGTCACGGCCTGCAGCTGGGCCCCAAGCTCATCACCGTGCGCAACGCTGACCGCCTGCGCCGCGTGCACGCCCGCCTCATCAACAGCGACGAGCGCCTGGTCGATTCCGCCGAATCGGCAAAGCTGATCCGCGAGCTGCTCGACGAGGGCTACCTCGCCAACCGCATCGTCCACGAAGCCGGACCCAACGCGCTCGCCCTGCCGCGCCGCATCACCGTCCGGCAGGCCAAGACCATCGCCGACACCCACCGGAGGCTCACGCAATGACGCTCTACACCACCCGCGCCGGCATGGACCGCGCCTACCGTGCCCGCCACATCTTCCAGCCCTACTACGGCCTGCTCAACGAGCTGGCCCGCGGCGAAGTCGCCGCCCTTGAGGACGGCACGCCCGTTGTCGAGTTCGAAGGCCGCATCGAGCACGCCGCCCCCGTCATCCACGGCTGGGTGGCCTGCTGGCAGCGCATCGACGCCCGCCGCCCGATCGGCGCCGACCTCGACGCCATGACCGACCTCGCCCGCCACCTGGAACACGGCCACCACATCCCCCCCGCCCTGGTCGCCAAAGCCCGCCGCGCCCTCGACACCTGCCTGCGCGCCTACAAACGCCTCCCCCTCACCCTGATCCGCGACGCGGCACAGACGGAAGAGCTGGCGAGCAAGTTCGAAACGATGGGGTTGATTGGGGGTGAGGCATGAAAGAGCGTCCGATTCTGTTCAGCGCACCAATGGTGCGCGCCATTCTCGCCGGCGCGAAGACGCAGACGCGTCGGGTGGTGAAGGACCGCCACATCGACGCCGCCCCGCCGGCATGCCTC
Organism: Pseudomonadota bacterium; assembly: GCA_018241045.1. GTDB lineage: Bacteria > Pseudomonadota > Alphaproteobacteria > Sphingomonadales > Sphingomonadaceae > Novosphingobium. The sequence goes on from JAFEEP010000106.1 coordinate 1,243, forward strand.
TTCCAGTGGCTGCGCGAGCGCTGCCCCTACGGCCAGCCTGGCGACCGGCTATGGGTGCGCGAGACGTGGCAGCACGCGAACTTCCCATTCGGCCCCTATGATGAGTCGTGCGCGGTGTTCTATCGCACGGACTACATGGACGATCCGCACGGTCCGGACGGCGAGAGATCGCCCGAAGGGAAATACCGGCACTGGAAGCCGTCCATCCACATGCCGCGATCGGCCTCGCGCATCCTTCTGGAGGTCGCTGCCGTCCGCGTCGAGCGGCTGCAGGCCATCAGCGATGCCGACATTGAGGCCGAAGGTGCCGCGCAATGGGTAAAGGATGGTGGCTCAGTTCACTCCCCGCACCCCGGATTCGATGGCCAGTGGCCCGACGCTGCCGGGACCGTGCGCGTGAAACCCAACCGCGTAGCGTTTTGCTCTCTGTGGGAGTCAATCAACGGCTCCGGATCGTGGGGTGCAAACCCGTGGGTGTGGGTGATCGAGTTCAAGCCCGTGGAAGGAGGTGAGGCGTGAGCGGAGCAATCTTTACCGGCCTGATCTGGGTTGCAGTGGCCATCTATGCCGGCCTGTCGAAAATCGCCGATGCGATCAAGGGTGCAAAATGAGCGTCAAGCAGGAGCACCGCTACTACCGCCTGGTCCTCGAGACCGGCAGGGCCGTTACGGACCGTCAAAGAGAAATAGAGGCGGCGACGATGGAGCGCAAGCCGCGCCCCCCCGTGATACCGCCTAAGCCAAACGCTAGCCGCCGACAGGTGCGCTCGTGGATGCGCAACAACGCAGACGGGTACGACTGCGCAACACAGCTTGCCGAGGCGGCAAATGCTGCTCTCGACTTACCCCCCGATGCCATGAACGACGACACGCATTGGGTGTGGGACGAGGCTATTTATGCGCTTGAGTGGCATGAATTGTCTGCGGAGTCGCCGTTATGCCAGTAATGCCCGGCTACACCTACGCCGACAACCCGCACCCGGCCACCGTCGCGCCCACTGGCCTCCTCGAGGGCTGCAACAGCCAGCGCACCGGCGACACGCGCCCCCGAGGCCGCACCACCACCCGCCTGATGCAGACCGGCTGGACGGATGACGGCCGGCGCGTCATGGAGCCCATCACCACGCCCTGGATCGCCAAGCCCTGCGGCAGCCCGGGCTGGCCCGGGTGTGCCGGGTGCTGCAACAACATGCCCCCGTCGAACCCATGACAACCACGGCCCGGCGCGCGGCTCGCTCCGCGCTGATTCGCTGGATGGCGGAAAGGCTGCTGGACGAGTTGCTGGCCGAGGCCGCACAAGCCCAGAATCAGCCTCATGAAAGCCGCCATCTACACCCGATTCAGCACCGACCGCCAGCGCGAAACCTCCCTCGCTGATCAAGCACGGGTCTGCCAGGCCCGTGCCGACGCCCTCGGACTCGCCGTCACCCTCTACGGGGATGACGGCGTTTCCGGTTCTACGCCAGTCACCCGCCGACCTGCAGGCGCCAAACTGCTGGCCGATGCGCTTGCCGGCCGCTTTTCCGTCCTGCTCATCGAAGGGCTAGACCGCCTCAGCCGCGACATGGTCGAGCAAGAGCGCATCGTGCGCCGCCTCGAGCACCGCGGCGTTCGCATCATCGGCGTCGCCGATGGCTACGACTCCGAAGGCAGTGGCCGCAAGATCCACCGCACCATGCGCGGCCTCATCAACGAGATCTACCTCGACGACTTGCGCCACAAGACGCACCGGGGGCTCTCCGGCCAAATCGCGCGCGGTGGCCACGCCGGCGGGGTGCCCTACGGGTACCGCAGCGTGCAGGTCGAGCAGATCCACGTGCTCGAGGTCGAGCCCCCCCAGGCCGAACTGGTGCGCGAGATCTACCGGCACTACGCCGACGGCTGGAGCGTGCAGCGCATCGCCGGCGACCTCAACGAGCGCGGCATTCCGTCGCCTCGCAACGGCACCTGGGCGGTGTCGGCCCTCTATGGCAACCCGGCGAAGGGAATGGGCATCCTCAACAACGAGCTGTACATCGGACGCCTGATCTGGAACCGCAGCCAATGGGTGAAAGATCCGGACACCGGAAAGCGCACGCGGCTCGATCGACCGCGCGAAGAGTGGCTCATCGAAGAGCATCCCGAGCTTCGCATCATCGACGACGCCACCTGGGAGGCGGTGCGCGATCGCCTCGGCCGTCCGGTGCAACAGTCCGGAAGCGCAGGAAAGGGCAAGCGCCCGTCGACGCTGTTCGGCGGGCTGCTGCGCTGTGGCATTTGTGGCGGCCCCATCATCGCCGTCAATGGCAGGCAGTACGGATGCTGGCAGCGCAAGGATCGCGGCACAGCCATCTGCCGTGGTGTGCTGGCCCCTCGCACCACGCTCGACAGCAAGCTCGTCGGCGAGATCCGCGCCGAGCTGGCCAGCGGCGAAGCGATGGCAGAGCTGCAGTCGGTCGTGCGCGAACTCCTCGCCGATCGCCGCGAACAAGCCGCCGGCGCAGTTCAGGACATCGCCACCGAGCTGCAAGCCATCGACCAGCAGATCGCCAACCTGGTGGAAGCCCTCGCCACGATGGGCACCTCCCCGGCACTCGCCGAGCGCCTCGCCGCAACCGAGCGCCGCCGCGCGGAACTGGAGGACCAGCTCGCACGCCTCAAGGCCCTGACCAAGATCGACCCCGCCAAGATCCCCGCCCGCTTCCGCCGCATGGCCTTCGAGCTCGAGCACGCGATGAAGTCCGACGTCGACGCCGCCCGCGAACTCCTGCGCCCTTACTTCGACGGCGCCACGCTCATCAACGAGGCCGGCCAGGCGTGGGTAGAAAGCGAAACAGGCCGCTCGGCAATCGCCGTCGGCCTGTCTCTAGGTTTGGTTGCGGGGACCCGATACGGGACCAAGAGACGCACCCTGGTTTCGTAGCGGTCCCGCGCTGAGCTTATCGAGCGAGCCGCCCACAGAGGCGGCTTTTTCGTGTCCCGGAGGTGCAGCGCGGGCGTGTGTATGCACGTCAAAACGCAGGCGAGGCAAAAATTTGGACGGGCGTCGGAAAAAGGTAACCAAGGTAACCACATGCACAAAGCGAGCCGCAAACCCGCGCCGTTTCTGGCTTTACGACAAATGCAAAAAGGTAACTTCAAGGTAACTAGAAGGTAATCATGTTACCTCTATCACTGGTCACCATTCAGAAAAACGCACCCTTATAAATCAATGGCTTGCGTATGGTTACCTTTTTGGTTACCTCAGATTACCTTGCAAAGGTAACTAGCGACTTTCTTTGGAATCAACGACTTGCAAGCCCTTTTCAGGGCTGGTTACCGAGGTTACCTTTTTCCGCAGACCGGCCCCATAAATCCCCCCGGTTCATCGTCTGCGAAGAGGGGAAACCCACGCCGGCGCTGGCTTTTCGCATCATGAAACAGCCCCGCGATGCCATCCGGTGCGGCGCATTCGCCGTGTCGTCGGCCATACCGCCCAGCGGCTGCCCTCCCTGCAGGCCGGCGAGCGCGTGAGCAAAAACAGAGGGGCAAAGCGGGCAGGCGCGGCGGGGTCTCGACGGCGCGCGCTGGGGGGTGGGCATGCCCGGGATGGGGCGCCGGGCATGGGCGAAAAAAAGCCGCCCGAAGGCGGCAGGGAGGGCGCAGGGCGGCCGGTGGCGGCCGATCGGGGGCGGGTCAGGTGCTGGGGGCTGCTCGGCCTGGCTGGCTGTTGGCGTCGGCTGTGGGCAGAGCGTAGGGCTTGAAGGTGATTACCTCGTCGCCCAGCCAGGCGTTGAGCTCGCGCATGCGTGTCTGCAGAGGCTCAATCTCGTTGCGGGCGAAGACCTCGGCGGCCTTGGCGGCGTCGCCGAAGCCGGCGGCGTTGGTCGGCAGGATGCCCATGAGCTGAGGCGGCACGCGGTGGGCGGCGAGCATGTCGTCGCGGGTGACATTCTTGATGTTGAAGAACTCGTCCTTCGCGGCGACCTCGGCGACGGGGATGACCTGCATGCCGTCCTTCTTCCCGTTCGGGGCATAGACGAACAAGTTGCGGAAGTTGCCCGGGCCCTTGGCGTTCTTGAGCGCGGTGCGCAGCGCGTCGACGTCGTCCTGGCTTTGCGCGGCGTCGGTCATGTACAGGATGAATCCTGCATGGCTGCCGTTGAGGTAGTAGCGGCGGCGGAAGAGCGTGCTGCTCTCGTTGAGCCATGCGCTTTGCAGGGCTGACAGGTATTCCGGCACCCCGTAGATTTCCTGGTTGATGTCCGCCTCGAGGAGATGGAAGACCGAGCCAGGGCGAAAGGCGTGCTCCTCGGCGTAGGCGCGCACGAAGTAATACTGATCGAGTCGAGCTGTGGCGCGGCGCATGAACTTTGCGGGCGCCGGCTTGAGGTTGAGCAGCTTGCGCGAGCGGGATTCGATGCGCTCGAGGTAGGCGTTGCCGAACACCAGGTAGTCGAGGGCGAAGCGTGCGAAGTCGGTGGCAGTGAGCGCAGGGTGCGGGATGTAGGTGCTGGCCAGCACGTTGCGCTTGAAGTAAAGCGGCGAGCTGTGATGCACCGCAGCGCGGAAGCTGCGGGCGAGGCCGTCGGCGCTGACGGGCAGCTCGTACCACTTGCCGACGTTGGCGGCCTCGAGGTAGTCGAGGAACTCTCGACCGTCGAGGACGGGGATCGGATCGCCGAAGGTGAAGGCCTGCGCGGATGGGGTCGGCACCGCGTCGGCCACCGTCAAGGATTCCTTGTCAGTTGCGGACGATGCCTGCAGGGCGGTTTCGGGTGTGGTCATGCTATGAAATCTCCATGAAGCCGCTGTTCGCAGCCGTTGCGCCCTCGAGGGGCTCGTTCAGTAGCGCGTGCATGGTTGCCCACGCGATGTCGGCGTGGCTGGCGTCTTCGCTGCGGCTCGCCTGGTAGGTGGCCTGCCTGCCGGATGGGGTCATGGCCTTGCGGATGGCCATGAAGGAGGCGGGGATGTCGGTGTAGCCGGCGTCCCATTCGAGCCGGCCATTGCCGATGACGTCCATGGCCTTGAGCACCATGCGGGTCTTGAGCTCCACGCTGTAGCTGTAGGCGACGGCGTCGGGGCGGAACTGCTTGACGAGCTGATACACGCCGATGCCCATGCCGGTCACGTCGATGCCAAGGAACGTCACGTTGAAGCGCGCGCAGGTCTTCTTGATGAACTCCGCCTGCTCGGCGAAATCCGCCCCCTTGAACTGGTGGCGCTCGAGGATGCGGAACTTGCCGTCGGGCGTGGCTGGCGGGGCGAGCACCACCAGGGCGGCAGAGTCGCCGGTGCTGCTCGGGTCATAGCCCAGCCACACCGGCCGCGCGCCGAACGGCCGCGGCATGAAGGGCTTCCAGTCCTCCCACAGCTCCCAGCTATCCACGCCGCAGCGCTGCAGCATCGACAGCGGGAAGACGCTGTTGCCGTCGTCCATGAACTGGCACATGAAGAGCTGCGCGAACTCGTCCGGGCTGTACTCGCGCTTGAGCTGGTCGATGTCGAACAGGTCGCAGCCGCTGGCCTGGGCGTCTTCAATGGTGACGATTTGCCGCCACTGGCCGTCGTCGCAATGCCGGCCGATGGCGAGGGCCTCGTGCGAAACGTCGATCTTGACATGATCGGCCTTCGGTCGGCCGCGGTTGAACAGCGCGCCGGTCCAGAACGGATAGGCCTCGTGCGAGATGGCCGACGGTGTCGAAAAGTAGGTCTGGCGCCAGCGCTTCTGCGACGCCATGCCGGAGGCGACCTTGCGCAGTTCCTGGTACTTCGGAATCCAGAAAACCTCGTCGACGTACAGGTTGCCGTGGTAGCTCTGCGCGGTGCGCGAGTTCGTGCCGAGGAAGATCAGCTCGGCGTCGTTGTGCAGCTTGATGTTTTCGCCCTTGAGCTCGACATCCGCCTCTTTCGCGAAGTCGAGGATGTACGAGCGGAACTGGAAGGCCTGCGACTTCGAGGCACTCAGGAAGATCTGGTTACGCCCCGTCTTGAGGGCATCGACCAGGGCCTCGCGCGCGAAGTAGAAGGTGGCGCCGATCTGGCGCGACTTGAGGATGTTGCGGATCCGCTCCGCCTCGCCGGCCTGATGCCATACGCGCTGGTAGCCGAAGAGGCTGTCGTCGAAGCGCTTGGCCAGCTCCTCGATCTGCTCTTCACTGAAGAAGTTGCGCTTCGGCGCCCGCTTCGGCCCTGCGTTGCGGTTGGCGACGTTCGGGTTCAGGTCCGCCTCGTTGCCGCCGGCTTCGAACTTGCGCACGCGCGCCAGGCGTTCGATCTGGCGCCCGAGCAAGTCGAGCTCCTTGAAGTCGCGCCCCTCCTTCGCCTCCTTCGACACCAGCACTGCCCAGCGCAGCTCGAGCGCGCTTTCCATGCGCTCCATCGGCCCGGCTGCGTCCCAGCGCATGCGCGCTTTCCAGTTGCGGACCGAGTGGTAGGGGATGTCGAGGTGCTCGCTGATCGCCCCCAGCGACCAGCCCTGCCAATACAACGCCCGCGCACGTCGGCGCGGGTCGATGTCCGCAGCGGTAAAAGTGGGCAGCGTCAGCCCGGGCGGGACGGGCGAATCCGGGCGCCCGGTAGCGGCCTGGGGGGCGGTGTTGGCAGTCATGGCCGCAACACTGCCCGACGCGCGCGCGCGGAAATCGGGCGGCTTGTTTTACGCGGCACTGCGCACAACCGCGCGCCATTCCTGGCCATGCCACGCGCGTCGATCATGGCCGCAACTCTCACCCGAGGCAACGGCCACCCATGGCAAAGAGCAAGTTTTTCAGAGTCGGAACCGAAGGCGACACCACCGACGGCCGCAAGATCGAGCGCAGCTGGATCCAGCAGATGGCCGACACCTTCGACCCGTCGCTGTACGGCGCCCGCGTCTGGCTCGAGCACATGCGCGGCATGCTGCCCGACAGCGTCTTCCGGGCCTTCGGCGACGTGGTCGCCCTCGAGGCGCGCGAGGTCGAGGACGGCAAGCTCGCCCTCTACGCACAG
>JAFEEP010000107.1 GCA_018241045.1 Pseudomonadota bacterium
CCGACCTGCTGTCGGACGCGACCAAGGCTTCACCGGAGTGCCTGGTCAATTGCGAAGGGGCGCGCTTAACGGTGGTTGATGCAAACGTCAAGCCGCGCAGCGCGCGGCCGCGTCAGGAACCGCTGCCGACGCCGACCGCGCTGCGCTGTTCGATCCGGCGGTCCTTGGTCGCTTCGTTCGCTTGATCGATGCTGGCCCATTCATCCTGCGTCTTGCAGACACGCTGACGCATGATGCTGCCGGTCTTTTCAACGGTGCGGCATACAGTCTTGGGCTTCTGCTCCGACTTGGTCGCTGGAGTGCTCGGGCCAGTCTGGTCGCTCGCCACGGCAGGGGTGGCCAAGGAAATGGCGAAAAGGGCGATCATTACATGGTTACGCATCAATAAATCACTTTCGCGGAATCAGTATTGCCAAAGACATAACGAATGTCGAACGGCCATGCCACCCTGTTTGCGTCCAACCGCAGCAAACGATACGACCGCTATTGCGGTTTGCTACCCTTGCGCTCCAGCGCGGACAGCACACCGCGCAGGGTGCGCACTTCCAGATGGTTCCAGCCCGGCTTGGTCAGCAGGTTGCGCAAGGTGCGGCGGGTGGCGGCGGCGCGGCTAGCGGGGAAGAAATAGTCCTTGGGTTCAAGCAGCGCCTCGAAATGGCCGATCAGGCCATCCAGCTCATACTGCGAAGCGCGGGGCAGCAGGTCCTCCTGCGTCGGCTGGATCAGCGCCGCGCCCTTCGACCATTCGTAGGCGCACAGGATCACCGCCTGGGCGAGGTTGAGCGAACCGAACTCCGGGTTGATCGGCACGGTGATGATCGCGCGGGCGAGGGCGACATCGTCGGTTTCAAGTCCTGATCGTTCGGGGCCGAAAACCAGTGCCGAGCGACCCGGCGCGACATGGATTTCGCGCGCCGCCTCCTCGGGGGTCAGCACCGGCTTGGTCACGCCGCGCTTGCGCACCGTGGTGGCATAGACGTTGGCGCAATCGGCCACGGCATCGGCGAGCGATTCGAACACCTTCGCGCGTTCCAGCACCACATCGGCGCCGGCGGCAGCCGGACCGGCGCTGGGGTTGGGCCAGCCATCGCGCGGGGTCACGAGGCGCATTTCGGTGAGCCCGAAATTGAGCATCGCCCGCGCGGCCTTGCCGATGTTCTCGCCCAGTTGCGGGCGGACCAGGACGATGACCGGCTGCCGTTCAGTGCTTGACGACATCGCGCACCGAGCTGGCAAATTCCTCGAAATCGCGCGCCTCGGTAAAGTCGCGATAGACGCTGGCGAAGCGGATATAGGCGACCGCGTCGAGTTGGCGCAGTCCGTCCATCACCATTTCTCCAATCGCACGGCTGGCGATCTCGCTCTCGCCCAAGGTCTCGATCTGGCGCTGGACGCCCGAGACGAGCTGGTCGATCCGTTCCTGCGGCACGCCGCGCTTGCGACAGGCGAGGGTGACCGATTGTTCGATCTTGGCGCGGTTGAAGAGTTCGCGGGCATCGTCGCTCTTGACCACGGTGATCTCACGCAACTGAACGCGCTCAAAGGTGGTGAAGCGTGCGCCACAGCCTTCGCACTGGCGGCGGCGGCGAATCGCGGTGTTGTCCTCGGTGGGGCGCGAGTCCTTCACCTGGCTGTCGTCATGGGCGCAAAAAGGGCAACGCATAAAGGGTTACGGACGCAACCTCTTGTAGAGCATGAAGCCAGCGCCGGCGATCAGGCCAACCGGCCAACTCACCACCGGCAGCAGGGCTCCCGCGACCGCGCCGACCGCCGCTCCGGTCAGTACCGGCTTGGTCGAGGGATGGTGCATCCCTTCCTTGGCCATGCCGGTGATTTCAACCTTGGCGTCCTGGAGAAGATCGTCGCTCATGTCTCAAGCCTCCGGATAGATCGGGAAGCGCGCGCAGAGCGCCTCCACCTGGTCGCGCACGCGCTGCTCAACCTGGCCGTCGCCATCATCGCCGTTTCGGGCCATGCCGTCCACTACCTGCGCGATGAGCTGGCCGATCTGCGCGAACTCGGCCTCGCCAAAGCCGCGGGTCGTGCCCGCCGGGGTGCCAAGCCGCACGCCCGAGGTGACGAAGGGTGAGCGGGTGTCGAACGGGATGCCGTTCTTGTTGCAGGTGAGGTAAGCCCGGTCGAGGCCCTTCTCGGCGGCCTTGCCGGTGACGTTCTTGGCCGTCAGGTCGACCAGCATCAGGTGGTTATCAGTCCCGCCCGAAACGATTCGCAGGCCATTGTCGGCAAGGCTGGTTGCCAGCGCGCGGGCATTGGCGACGATCTGCGCGGCATATGCCTTGAACTCGGGCTGCAGCGCCTCACCGAAGGCCACCGCCTTGGCGGCGATGACGTGGACCAGCGGACCGCCCTGCAGGCCGGGGAACACGGCGGAGTTGAACTTCTTCGCCAGATCCTCGTCATTGGTCAGGATCACGCCTGACCGGGGCCCGCGCAGGCTCTTGTGCGTGGTCGTGGTCACGACATGGGCGTGCGGGAACGGCGAGGGGTGGGCATCGCCCGCTACCAGGCCGGAGAAATGGCTCATGTCGACCATCAGCCAGGCGCCCACTTCATCGGCGATCTCGCGGAAGCGCTTGAAATCCCACACCCGTGAATAGGCGGTACCGCCGGCAATGATGATCTTGGGCTTGTGCTCGCGGGCAAGGCGGGCAACCTCGTCCATGTCGAGCAGTTCGTCGTCCTGGCGCACGCCATAGGCGACCGGGTTGAACCACTTTCCGCTCATGTTGACCGGGCTGCCGTGGGTCAGGTGACCACCGGCGTTGAGGTTCAACCCCATGAAGGTGTCGCCGGGCTGGAGCAGGGCGAAGAACACCGCCTGGTTCATCTGACTGCCCGAATTGGGCTGGACGTTGGCGAACTGGCAGCCGAACAGCTTCTTGGCGCGCTCGATCGCCAGGTTTTCGACCACGTCGGCATATTCGCAGCCGCCGTAATACCGCTTGCCCGGATAGCCTTCGGCATATTTGTTGGTGAAGACCGATCCGGTCGCCTCAAGTACCGCCTTGCTGACGATGTTCTCGCTGGCGATCAGCTCGATCTTGGTCTGCTGGCGGTGCAATTCGCCCTGGATCGCGGCGAAAACCTCGGCATCGCTATCGCGCAGCGGGGCGGTGAAGAACCCGGCGGAGCGGATCGCGGGCTTGGCCTCGAGAGTGGTGGTCACGGCGGGGGGGCTCCTCAAAGGGTCGGGTGAGTCAGCTTTTCGACACGGGCCGCATGACGACCGCCGCCGAAAGGCGTGGAAAGGAAGGCGTCGAGGCAGGCCTTGGCCATGTCGATGCCGGTCAGGCGCTCCCCCATCGCGATGACGTTGGCGTCATTGTGCTCGCGCGAAAGGGCGGCGGAATAGGGGTCGGTCACCCGGGCGCAGCGGCAGGCGG
>JAFEEP010000108.1 GCA_018241045.1 Pseudomonadota bacterium
CGGCTCATCACATCCTGGGGCTGGAGCAGGTCCCAAGGGTTTGGCTGTTCGCCAATTAAAGTGGTACGTGAGCTGGGTTCAGAACGTCGCGAGACAGTTTGGTCCCTATCTGCCGTGGGCGTCGATACTTGAGAGGAGTTGCCCCTAGTACGAGAGGACCGGGGTGAACATGCCTCTGGTGTACCTGTCGTTCCGCCAGGAGCGCAGCAGGGTAGCTATGCATGGACGGGATAACCGCTGAAAGCATCTAAGCGGGAAGCCTCCCTCAAGATTAGGTATCTTCGAGTCGTGATAGACCATCACGTTGATAGGCCGGGTGTAGAAGTGCGGTAACGCATGGAGCTAACCGGTCCTAATAACTCTGATCATGCTTGATGAATCCCACCATCAATGACAGCCCTGAATGAAGGGCGGTCCGGTGGACGATCGTCCGGCCAGACACCAAACGCATCGATTAAAAAACCCCGCGCACACCGGCTCCATTGCTTGGTGATCATAGCGTCTGTGACCCACCCGATCCCATCTCGAACTCGGCCGTGAAACCAGACTGCGCCGATGGTACTAACGCTCAAGCGTTGGAAGAGTAGGGCGTCGCCAGGCATTGCAGCCGGTGTGCACGAGGTAAAAACCCATTCACAAACACAACGAAGCCGCTGCCGGATCAATCCGAGCGGCGGCTTTGTCGTCTCAAGGGCCAGTACACGGCCCGCCAAAGGCATACGGGGTGGAGCAGCCCGCAAGCCCGATCGCCCAACAGCGAAACGGCCCAAACAACTCCAGGGCTGCCATGCAGCCCAACTTGGTGACGCGGGGTGGAGCAGCCCGGTAGCTCGTCAGGCTCATAACCTGAAGGTCGCAGGTTCAAATCCTGCCCCCGCAACCAAACAATCCCAACAAAACAAAGCACATAACGGCCCCCAAAGGGCCCGAAACGCGGAATCCGCCGTCGTGAGGCCCGCAGCGACAAGCCACGCGCCTTTCTCCAGCCCTGATGGGAGTCCGGCCCCTGCGAGGACGGACGAGAGGCGACGCGCAAAAGCGTTGCGGAAGCGCGGATCATCGCGTTGAGGCAGTAGCGCTGGGCGAAACACTGCGCCCAGGCCCAACGGCGCGGCGGACCGGAAACCCCAAGCTACAGCCGTCTCGACACGCCGCCACTCTGCGCCCGCAAGTGCCCCCGCCACACGCCATGAAATGCTCTGCGCCGGGGCATTCGATGGCCGCCGCGCGGGCACAGGGTTGCCGTTTTTGCTCTGCGCGAGCCCCGCTGAGCGGCCTGTTCGTGCAGGCGCTCAGCCAGGGGGCAGCGGCCCTCGCGCCGCGCCTTACTTCAGCGCCTTGAGATAGGCGATCAGCTCGGCCCGCTTGGCCGGGTCGCTCTGTCCGGCGTAGGTCATCTTGGTGCCCGGCACCATCCGCATCGGGCCGGCCAGCCACTTGTCGAGCGTGGCATCGTCCCAGGTCAGGCCCGAGGCCTTGAGCGCGGGGCTGAACGTGTAGCCGGCAACCTCGCCGGCCTTGGTGCCGTAGATGCCGGCCAGGCTCGGTCCGATGCCCTGCTTGCCCGGAACCACGGCGTGACACGCGGCGCACTGGGCAAAGGCCGCGGGCGCCGCCGGTCCGCTTGCCGCGCCGGCCGGGGGGCTGGCTGCCGTGGTGGGCGATGCCTCGGCCGCGCCCGGCGCAGCCGCGACCTGGCTGTTACCCTCGCTCGTCCCGGCTTCGAAACAGAGGACCGAATGCTCCTCGCTCAGCCGCTTGATCGCATAGAGGCCGGAAAAACCGGCACCGATCACGACGACATCTACCTTTCAACTGGCTCCGCGCTCATGGACATTCACTCCCATCGATCGCCAATTCGATCGTCCGCAATCGACTTATTGCGCCATGTTGCCGTTGTCATAACCCGAATGGATTGGGGTCAGGACTCAATTGGCCCACCAGATGATGGCGGCAACGATAGGGCTGGGCTCAGTCTTTCGCCCCGCTTGCCGGCATCATCCGATCTCGTAATCCTCCAGCCGTGGGCGGGTCATTTCTTCGGCGAAGCGGCGGTAGCTCCATGGCCACGAGGCGGGCACGCCCTCGGCATCAAGGTACCAGCTGTTGCAGCCCGAGGCCCAGACCGTGTTGCGCGCCGCCTCGATCCGCTGCTGTTCGTAGCGGGCAAGCGCGTCTGCGCTGGCGGCGATTTCGCGCGCCGATCCATCGGCCAGCAGGGCCAGCAACTGCTCGACATAGGCCCATTGCCGCTCGGCCACGTCGATCAGCGAGAAGTTGCCGACTGGCGATGTCGGCCCGTTCAGCATGAAGAAGTTGGGGAATTCGGGCACCGACAGCGAGAGGTAGGCCGTGGGCCGCTTGGCCCAGACATCGTTCAGCGCCACCTCGTTGCGGCCCGTTACGTTCATCGGCCGCATGAACTGGTGGGCGTGAAAGCCGGTGGCCAGCACCAGCACGTCGAGTTCGTGTAGCGTCCCGTCGGCGGTGCGCAGGCCCGCAGGCTCGATCCGGGCGATCGCTTCGGTCACCAGTGCGGCATTGGGGTGCTGGATCGCCTGGTAGTAATCGGTCGAGCGCACCAGCCGCTTGCACCCGGCGCGATGATCGGGGCGCAGCTTTTCGCGAAGGACCGGATCGGCAACGCAGCTTTCCAGGTTCGCCAGCGCATAGGCTTC
>JAFEEP010000109.1 GCA_018241045.1 Pseudomonadota bacterium
CGAAGGACGTGCGCGAGCAATACAAGCGCGATCAGTCATGGTCGCGATACACCACCGGTTTCATGAAGCACCTGGGGCAGCAGAGGGCTGCGGTCGCCGAACTCGCGAAGCTGGCGAAGTCCACCAGCGCGTGTCTCGTGTGCTTCGAGGCGGACTTCAACTTCTGCCATCGCACCTACGTCGCCCGCGCCGCGCATGCTGCGGGTGCGCCCTCGGTCATGCACCTGATGGCTAGAACAATGTGCTCTGACTCGGGTCTTCGGGCTGTGGCATAGGCGGGTAGATCAGGCTCACCCCGAGCCACTGGTCTGGAAATCGGTGCATGGTGCCCATCAGTAGCATCAGGTCCTTCGCGAGCAGGTCTCGCTCCAGCTTGTCCCGGAATGGCGCTTCCCATCGGCTGCCATGTTGCCGGCGAGTGTTCCGGTAGAGCGCACACACCTCCCAATCAACCAGCTTGACCCTGACCGACTGCGGACCATCCGCTGCTTGGTACTCGCAGTGGTAGTAGAAGTCGAACGGGATCTTCTCCAGCAGTCGGACCTGACGCTGATCTTCCTCGGCGTCGAACAGGCTGTTCTGCTGCTGCATTTGCAGCAGCTTGGTCCGCTCGTCGGGCGTCCAGTCTGCGTTCTTCGTGGGCTTGATCTCGAGCGAGGTGATGCGGTTTGGCTTGAAGAGGGCAAGCGTGTTGCCTTGCGTCAGCCGTGTTTGCTCCATTGCACCGAAGTCCGTGTAGACCGGCTGGCGCGCCAGTAACGCCATGCGGGCGGGCCAGCCGCGTTTGCCGGCCTTCATGGGTTCAGCGTCACAGGCGATCGTGTCGACGAAGATGCGATGGCTCTCCGGGCGGTGGTCGTCGCGCGCCTTCTCCAAGCGGACTTCGATCCATTGCCACTTGCGGAACTGCTGGTCATCGGCGACCAGCCGGAACGGCACCGGAAAGAGGCGAACGAGACGACCGCCAGCCGTAAGCCCCGCCACGCAGGACGTCTCGGCGTACTTCGCACTCGGCGATGGGTAGGTCTTGCACAGGATCAGGACACGTTCGACGAACGAGGCCATGTGCCGCTCCGAGTCAGGTTCGCCCGAGTGGCCGGCTTACTACTTGGCCAGTGGTCGTTCGAGCGGGCTACGGAGCCGTAGGCCGCCAGGAACTCGCTGTGGCAGGTTGGGCAGGTGACGAGCGAGAAGCTCCTCGTGTCGGTGAGCCACAGGCCGTCCGTGTGCGCGGCCAGATCGAAGGCGCGGTCGAAGCTGATGCGGTGGGGCGGCTGGCACACGCCCACGTAGTGGCGGTAGGCGCCGAGCAGCGCCTCGCCGGCGTGGCAGTCCGCGCATCGAAGACGCCTGAAGATCGCCATGACGATCGAGGCCTCGGCGCGGTGGAGCAGGTTGGCGCCGTGGTACCACTCCGGCGAGTCCGGCGAGCGCCCTCGAGGCACGGCCATGCGGTCCGGGAAGAGCAGGCGCAGCGCCTCGCGGGGTGGCAGGCCCGTCAGATGGCCGATGGTGCGCACGCGTGCACCGCAGGCCGCACAGGCCTTGGCCAGCGCCAGGGCGCGCAACTGGCGATCGACCCGCGACTGCATGGCCAATGACCCGGCAATTGAGCGTCAGGCGGTCGAACTGGCCGTCACATGGCGGGGGGCGTGGACCGCGGCCAGCGGTCGAACCAGCGGCAGCGGTGTGTCGAGCAGGCTGACCAGGTCGCGGCGCGGCGGGAAGAGCGTCGCGTCGCCCAGGTTGGCCACGATGGCCATCAGCTGCTGGACGCTCATCGTGCCGAGCCGCTCTGCCTGCATGGCGTCGAGCGAGAAGCGGCAGCACGCGGCCGTGCGGTCGTGGAGGATGCCGTCGCGGATGGTGAGCAGCAGGGTCAGGTTGGCGATCTGCACATCGGAGAGCTGGACCTGGTTCATGGTGCGTCCTCGCGTGGGGACCACGAGCCCGTGCAGGGCAGGGTGGAGGGGTTGGTCGGTGGATGCGGGTCGTGTTGCGGTGGCTGAAGGAATGGTTCCGGCGCTGTGCGGCCAGCATAGGGTGGGCGACAGGTCGACTTCAATGGGCGGCGCGGGCCTGTGCATCTGCTTACCGAATTGCCACTCGCAAGCCCTGGCGAATTCCGGCGAATGCGTGAGCGCGACCGCATGACTCGATGTACGGCGTGAACGACGCCCTTGTCGGGGCGCCGTGCAACGTCGGCGCCGGCACGGTCGGCGAACGGGGTTGCCCCCGCTCGCCGTCGTGCCGGACTGCCTGCTCAGGCCGTGCTCAGATCGCTTCGGCCAGGCCCTTCCACTCGGCGGTGCCGAGCTCGATCAGCTTGCCGCCCAGCGCCTCGAACTCCGTGGCGCGGTCGTAGTCGTCGATCTCCTGGCTGTAGTGCGTCACCGCATTGACCAGCCCGTAGCCCGAGAGCTCGCCCTCGGTGATCAGATGCCGCAGCACGCCCGAGCGCTCGACGTCGTTGAGCGTGTAGCGCTGGGCCAGCACCTCGACCGTCTTCACCGGGTCGCCAACGAGGGGGATCTTCAGCGTCTTCTGCAGCTTCTGCGCCGTCTGCCGGAAGCTCGCTTCCGACACCGCCGCCTGCACCACGTCGCGCACCTTCAGGAAGAAGGCCTTGTCGTCGGCACGCAGGGTGTCGTCCTGGTAGACCTGCAGGCCCTCGTCCTCGGTGCCGAGCGAACGGCCCACGTGTGTCTTGCGCAGCGATCGGTCGGCCGCGATCAGCCCGTTGCGGCAGACCAGCCGGTACAGCAGCGGCTGCACCGACAGCGTGCCCTGGCCGACCTCGGAGTTCGAGATCACCACGCCGGCCTGCA
>JAFEEP010000010.1 GCA_018241045.1 Pseudomonadota bacterium
ATTGCTGCGGCAGGATCGATTCATCGTCTCCGTCAAACAGGTTGAAGTGCTTTTCGCCGGCCATGACGACAAGGAAATTGGTTTCCGAATCCATGTGATAGTCGGTCACGGAATTGGGCGAACCGATGAAGATGTGGCCGGTGACATATTCGGCCTCGGCCAGAAGATCGCGATCGACCGCGATTGACAGTTCACGCACCACGGCGTGCAGCAGATCGCGGTACTCGGGATCGGTCTCGCTGTCATGCAGCGCGACCCAGGCGCCGGATTCCCGGCAGTTGCGAATCACTTCGCCGATACCGCTGCGGTGGCCAAGATTGTCCCATGCGCCCATCTGGTGCGGCTGGGTCGAGGCATCGCGGTGCAGCACGCTGTCCTTGCGCCCCGCCGCCTCGAGGAACTCGGCCAGCCGGGCCAGCCGGTCGAGACTGAACAGGCGGTGCCCGGCCAGGTCATGGCGGAGAACGAAGGGGCGGCGGTTGAGGTCGTCACGGTGCGCTCCCGGAACACCGGCAAAGGCAGTCGCGGCTTGCTCTGGCTGGGGCCTGGCTTGCATGGAATCCTCCCGCAGGTGGACGATCCTATGTTCTGCGATGTCCGCGACCAACGGGGCATTGGGAGTAAACCCGAGGACTGGCGGCCCGCTACCCCTTGAACCCCTGCGCAATCACGTACCATTCGGACGAATCCTTGCGGCTGGCGGGCGGCTTGGCATGTTTCACCGTGGTGAAGTGCTGTTTGAGCAGGGCGAGCAGGTCGGCATCGGTCCCGCCCGCCAGCACCTTGGCGACGAAGGCACCGCCGGGGGCGAGGTGCTCGATCGCGAAATGCGCGGCGGTCTCGACCAGGCCCATGGTGCGCAGGTGATCGGTCTGCTTGTGGCCGACGGTGTTGGCGGCCATGTCGGAAATGACGAGGTCGGGCGGACCATCCAGCGCCTCTGCCAGCGCGGCGGGGGCCTCGTCGGCCATGAAGTCCATCTGGAACAGCGTCACCCCCTCGATCGGGTCGGTGGGAAGCAGGTCGATCCCGACGACCGCTGCCCTGGGATTGCGCTGTCGCACCACCTGGCTCCATCCGCCAGGTGCGACGCCCAGATCGACCACGCGGCGGGCGGGCTTGATCAGGCCGTACTTGTCGTCCAGCTCGATCAGCTTGAACGCGGCGCGGCTGCGCCAGCCCTGGGCCTTGGCCAGCTTGACGTAAGGATCGTTGAGCTGGCGCTGCAGCCACTTGGCCGAGCTGGCGGTACGCTTTTTCGCGCTGCGCAGGCGCTCGTTGGGGTTCTTGCCGGACCGGGTCATCGGCTCGCTGCCCGCCGCGCTTCGCGCAAGGCCGCGCGGCTCTTCTCCGCGGCGCCGCCCGCGGCCATCAGGCTGCGCAGGATGCCTTCGCGGATGCCACGGTCGGCCACGCCGAGCCGGTCTGCCGGCCAGATGTCGAGGATCGACGCGAGGATCGCGCAACCTGCCACCACCAGGTCCGAGCGTTCGCGCCCGATGCACGGCTGGCCGCGACGTTCGGCCGGACTCATCCCCGACAGACGGCTGGCGATGCCGCGCATCGAATCCGCCGGGACGATCAGTCCGTCAACCGCGCGACGATCGTATTGCGGCAGGTCGAGGTGGACGCTGGCAAGCGTGGTCACCGTCCCGCTGGTGCCGAGCAGGCGTAGCGGCACCTCATGCTCGCGCTCCGCCTCCAGCCGGTCCCACACTCGCATGGTGAAGGGGGCCAGGCTGTCGCGCACCAGTTCGCGCATCCGGGCATAGCGCGCGGCGCGACCGCGATCGTCGTCGGGTTCGCCGCCGCAGGTTTCGGTCAGCGAGACGACGCCCCACGGCACCGATTGCCAGTCATGGATGCGCGGGATTTCGCCGCGCACCGATTCGACCAGTACCATCTCGGTCGATCCGCCACCGATGTCGAAGATCATCGCCGGGCCTTCGCCCTGTTCGAGCAATATGTGGCAACCCAGGACCGCCAGCCGCGCCTCTTCCTTGGCGCTGATGATGTCGAGCGCGATGCCCGTCTCGCGGCGGACGCGCTCGATGAACGCCTCGCCATTGCTGGCGCGGCGGCAGGCTTCGGTCGCCACAGAGCGGGCCAGATAGACGTTGCGACGGCGCAACTTGTCGGCACAAACGCTGAGCGCGCCCAGGGCGCGGTCCATCGCCGCGTCGCTGAGGCGGCCCGATTGGGCCAGTCCTTCGCCCAGGCGCACCACCCGGCTGAAGGCATCGATTACCACGAAGTTTTCACCCTGCGGCCGGGCGATCAGCAGGCGGCAATTGTTGGTGCCCAGATCGATCGCGGCAAAGGCCTGGCGATGGAAGGGCAAGGTGCCCCACGGCGCGCCGGGGCGCGGAATCGGTCCGGGGTGGGGGCCGTCCGGGCGGGAAGAGGACTTGTCGGGAATCGAATCACCGGTCGCGGCATCGCGTCCATCCGGCCGTTCGTCGGTCCCGCTTTCATTCTCCTCGCGCATGGCCGGCGGATGATTGTCCGCCATGATACAAGCACTCGTTATCGTTTTCCCGCCAGTTGTGGCGAGTACCTGATATGATGGTAGCGAGCGAGCGGGCGCGGGGCAAGGGCAGGGCGCCGACAGGCTTGACCTGAGCGCCCCGCCCGCCTAGAGGCACCCGCCTGATTGCCCGATCCTCTAATGGTAAGAGAGCGGACTCTGACTCCGTCAATCAAGGTTCGAATCCTTGTCGGGCATCCAATTCCCTATTCGCCGACAGGCCCGATCGCGCCTGCGCCGCGCTGAAGCCTTGCCTCAGCGCGCGCCCAGGTCTCCCTTGCCCACCGCGCCGCTCGCCATTTCGAGCATCCGGTCGAGGCTTTTCTTGGCTTCCAGTCGCAGGCCTTCCTCGATCTCGATCCGCGGGGTCAGGTCGCGCAGGGTGAGATAGAGCTTTTCGAGCGTGTTGAGCGCCATGTAGGGGCAGATGTTGCAAGCGCACTGGCCGTCGGCTCCGGGCGCGCCGATGAAGGTCTTGTTCGGCAGTGCCTTTTCCATCTGGTGGATGATGTGCGGCTCGGTCGCGACGATCAGGGTGTCGCCATCGAACCCCTGCGCGAACTTGAGGATGCCGCTGGTCGATCCGACATAGTCGGCATGATCGATGATCGACGGCGGACATTCCGGATGCGCGGCGATCGGCGCGCCGGGGTGCTGGGCCTTGAGCTTGAGCAGCTCGGTCTCGGAGAACGCCTCGTGGACGATGCAGACGCCCGGCCA
>JAFEEP010000110.1 GCA_018241045.1 Pseudomonadota bacterium
AAGCCGATGTCCAGCAGATCGTTGTGCAGCATCTTGAGCTGCTGCGCGAACGGCAGCTCGAAGACGCGAATCTCCAGCTCGGGCTCATCCTCGCGGCTGCGTGCCAGCAAGGTGGCGATACGGGGCTGCGCCAGGCTGTCGCAGATTGCGATGCGCAGATGGCCCTGGTAGCCCTGTGCCGCCGCCTTGGCGCTCTTGACTGCCTGCTCCACGGTGGCCTGCACACGCCGGCATTCGACGAGGAACACCTGGCCGGCCCAGGTCAGCCGCGTCAGGCGTGTGCTCCGGTCGAACAACTGCACGCCAAGCTGGCTCTCCAGGTTGCGCATCGCACGCGAAAGCGGTGACTGCTCGATGTTCAGCCGCTCGGCGGCGCGGCCGAAGTGCAATTCCTCGGCCACCGCCACGAAGTAACGCAATAGTCTCAGCTCCATGGCGGCCTCTCTGTTCCTGTTGTTGTCGGCCGGTCGACGCGTTCCAGTGATCCATCTCTACATTGCGCTCATTAAGTGAATTGATGGAAATCAGGCTCCCCACCCTCAGACGACAAGAGCCAGTGGCCAAGCACGGCCTGCAGCTCCGTTGGCTCCACCGGTTTGCGCAGCACGAGATAGCCTTGCTCTTCCGCCTCCGCCAATTCCGGGGAATCCAGTTCGCCGCTGATCATGGCCCCGCTCGCATCGGGCAGGCGTTCAAGCAATTCGCACAACAGCTCGAAACCGCTCTCGCCCGAGCGCAGCCGCTGGTCGCAGAACACGACATCCGGTTTGAAGCCGGATTCGAGGAGGCGCAAAGCCTGCCCGCCCGATTCGGCGCAGGCGACCTGCAGACCCCAGGATTGCATCAAGGTTTGCCAGGCGCTGCGCACCAAAGGATCGTCATCGACCACGAGGCAAGCGCCCGACCAATGCGGCACCGCCTGGGGCAAGGTCGAGGCGGTCAGCCCAGCGAGGGCGGGATGCCCCACTTTCTTCGCCGCATCGAGACGAATCCAGAAACACGAACCCTTGCCCTCGCGGGAGCGGAATCCGTGCTTCGCGCCCATCATGGCGCAGCAGCGGGCGACGACGGCCAGCCCCAGCCCGTGGCCGGCACTGTCGATATCCCAGGCGTGCTCGTTGCGGAAAAAGGGCGAAAAGATGTCGGCACCGTCGCGCGTGGCGATTCCGATACCGGTATCCCAGACTTCGCATCGCCAGCCGCCGCCCCGTCGACGAACGGCCAGCAGGATGCCTCCTTGGCGCGTGTAGCGCAGGGCGTTGTGCAGCAGGTTGCTCAGCGACTGGCGCAGCAGCGTCCCATCGGCGACGGCCATCGCCCCCTCCGCCGGCAGATGCACGCGCAATTCCAGGCCGCGATTGCGCGCCTCCTCGCGAAAGATGGTCGCGACGTTGGCGATCACCGCGGCCAGATCGACGGCTTCGGTCTTGATCTGCACCCGGCCGCTCTCGATCCGGGACAGGTCGAGCAGGGCGTTGAACATCTGCGTGGCCGAACGCACGCTTTCCCGCAGGTCCGCCAGGGCGGCGTCGAGCGCCGGGTCGCGATTGCTTCGCGAAATCGATTCGACCAGGAAGCCCATGGCATGCACCGGCTGGCGCAGGTCGTGGCTGGCCGTGGTCAGGAACAGGTTCTTGTCATACAGCGCCTTTTCCGCCTCTTCCTTGGCCCGGCGGAAGTTCTCGGCCAGTCGCGCGCCTTCTTCCTTCAGCGCGATGTTTTGCACGAAGAAGCGATGCGAGATCGCCGAATGCTTGAGCATCGTGCGGATATAGATCAGGGTCAGCGGCATCACGTAATACCAGTAACCCGGAAAGCTGTATGGCACCAGCAGCGTCACGCTTCCCCAGCCGGTCAGGAAAAAGCAGCGGAACACCGACAGCACCGGCGATGAATGCACGGAATTGCCAGCGACGATGGCCGCGATCGTCACCAGATAGAGCAGTTGAAATTCGAACGTGGCGTGGTGGGCCGTCAGTAACGGCGGAACGGCCATGCTGCTGCCGTAAACCAGCGCCATGCCGTGAATCCGCGGCGACCAGCGGCGCAGGATCGCCGCGGGCTCGCCTTCGGCGCGCTCGCGGTGGTAGCGCCGATACTGCCAGCGAACCACCAGCAGCCCGACGAAATACCAGGCCGCCCACAACACAAGCCCGAGTGGGTTCTGACCGAGGTGGATATACCAGGCGATGAAGGGCAGGCTGACAACGACCATCGCCCCGAAGCCGTAGTTGATCCGGGCGAAAGCCACGTCAAACAGCCCCACCCGGCCGGCCGGGCTGATGTCGGCGTAGCCGAGCTCCTTGCCTGCTTCGGCCGGCCGCTCCTCGACCCGCTCAGACATCGATCCGCTTTCCCCGCAGCCGCGTGATCAACTCGACGCGACTGCGTGCTCCCAGCCGTTCCAGGATACCGCTCACATGCTCCTTGACGGTTTGTTCGGTCAGCGAGAGCTGTTGCGCAACCCGCTTGTTGGGCAGGCCCTTGAGCATCAGGGCGAGGACCTCCCCCTGGCGTGGCGTCAGGCCCAACTCGGCGGGGCTCAACGGCAGACTGCGCGCTTCGTCGGTCGCCTGGGCGACAACCGAAGTGTCGTCGAACCATGCATCGCCGCGCAGTACCGCAGCGACGGCCAGCACAAAAACTGCGGGGTCGGCGTGCTTCAGCACAAAACCATCGACGGCCAACCGGCGTACCTTGTCACGGATCACAGGATCGCCGTCCCCGCTGATCACCAGCAGTCGAGTTGCTGGATACTCGTCCCGAAACCGTGCCAGCATCGGCAACGCCGTACCCTCCGGCAGCCAGAAATCGATCATAGCCAGTGTCGGCGCTCCGAATTGCCCGATGTGCGCCCAGAGGTCGTCAGCCCGGCAAATCGCATCAGTGCGCGCAAACCCGCCATGCGTGCGCAGAAAGTCCGCGATGCCGCGCGCGACCAGTGGATGGTCATCCACAACCACGGCGGAATGTTCACTGGGCGGCATCATCGCAATGGTCAGAATCGTAAATGCCTTTTGTCATCGAAGGACTTACCAGCCAAACACTGCTTCAGTTCATCGCG
>JAFEEP010000111.1 GCA_018241045.1 Pseudomonadota bacterium
CGCGAAACTGCCGCGCGGACGGCTGCGCACGCTCGGCCAGATGCAACGCCGCAAGCACTACGGACGCCGCGTGCTGGTGCTGCTCGCCGCGCTGGCCGTCCCTGCGCTGGCCGCACCGGACGACTGGCAGGGCTTCGACATCGGCAATTCCGGCAAGAGCGAAGTCGAGGTCGATCCGATGCCGTTCGAGCGCAATGGTGACAGCTTCCCCGGCTCGGCCTTCTACTACCTGACCACTGATCCCGTGCCGCAGCTTGGCCAGGGCATCCATTCCGATGCCGAAAACGCACCGACGCTGGTCGATCCCATGGCGGGGCCAGTGGCCCGCGCGCTTCGCATCGACAACAGCGGGGTTGATCGCAGCCGCGCACTCGAATGTCTGACCGCGGCGATCTATTACGAAGCGGCGAGCGAGCCCGACCAGGGCCAGCGTGCGGTCGCCCAGGTGATCCTCAACCGCGTCGCGCACCCCACATTTCCCAAATCGGTCTGCGGGGTGGTCTATCAGGGCTCGGAACGCAGCACTGGCTGCCAGTTCAGCTTCACCTGCGATGGGTCGCTGGCCCGGGTGCCCAGCCGGTTCTTCTGGCAACGCGCGATGGGCGTCGCCCAGGCGGCGTTGTCGGGCTATGTCGAGCCGAGCGTGGGGCTGGCAACGCACTATCACACCATAGCGGTCCATCCGGCGTGGGACGCGCAGATGAACCACATTACCACGATCGGCGCGCATATGTTCTTCCGCTGGCGCAGCCGGGCGGGCGACGCGGCGAACTTCCGCTTCGCTTATCTGGGCAACGAGCCGCTCGCCGCCCCGCACCCGCGCAACGCGGCCGCCGACCGCCAGAGCGACCCCAGTCTCGATCCGCTCGCGCTGGCCCGCGCTTTCGAGGCCGAACTCAAGACCGCGCAGGGCAGCACGACAGCGAGCGCTACCGATGGCCCCGGCACGACGCAGCGCCCCGGTCAGGCGCCGGCCTATTCGAGCGAGGTCCAGGGCCGCGGCGGGGATGCCCAATACCGCGCCGAAAAGCTCCCCGATACCCGCGCGGTTCGTCCCGAATACGAGAATTCCGGGCGTTGGATCGCCCAGCCGGGAACCTGACCATCACCTCCTGACGGGCATGGTAAACGCGCGGAAACCATAGCCCCACACGAAGGCTTAGCGCAGGCCGGTCTAGAGCGCGCCTTCCAGACAATAGAACAAAGTCGCGCACCACCATGACCAACCATCCAGCCGCCGCCCGCCCCGTCGCGCCGGTGTTCTTCAGCCCTGTCCAGCAGCGGCAGGTGATGCGCCGCGCCGCCAACGACAACGCCGCGCGCCACGGCCACGATCCGGTGCTGCGCGACGCGCTGAAGCACTTCGCGCGCCACGGCCTCGGTGCAGCGGAAGTGGCGCGGCAAGAGGCCGAACGGGCTTTCTTCGCGGGCGAACGGGACAGCTACCGCCACTGGTTGGCGATCTGCCGCACGCTCGACCGGCGAATGGCCACCGCGCTCGAGATTCACGACGGGCGCGCCGTGCGCTGACGCGGTCTTGCCCCGTAAGCTCCTTGTTAACCAAACGGTGACTTGTGCCCGCTAAGGCGGAATCGGGTCGAAGTTGGAGAGTTGCCATCAGGCGCTGGCGCACTTTGTTGCGGGTACTGTTTCGTACCAACGCCATCGACGATCGAGTCCGCCGGATTCTGGTCGCGAACCTCTATACCAAGCCCGGCGCGCTGTTTCTCGGTGCTGCCAACGGGGTGATCGCCGCGCTGATTGCGGCGTCCTATTCAAAGGTTCCGGCGATCTTCGATGTCGCGGTGCTGCTGTCGGTGATCGGCGCACTGCGCGTGGTCATGGCCCTGGTCCTGCCCCGCGTGGTCAAACGCGACACGGTGTGGCTGGAACGGCTCTATCAGCTTGGCGCCTTCTCGTTCTGCCTGATGGTCGGCATCCTGGGCGGGCTGACGGTCGAGTTCGGCCTGCCCGGCGCGGCTCAGATGCTGATCATCTGCTATGCCATCGGCTATGCCAGCGGGATGTCATCGCGCAATGCCGGGCGTCCGGCGATCGCGATCTGGGGCATGGTGCTGACCTTCGTGCCGATTTGCGCCGCGCTGCTGCGCCAGCCCGACCTGGCCTATCGCGCGCTGGCCGTGGCGATCGGCATCGCCTTCCTCGGCATGATGGCGATCGCATTCCAGATCTTCCGAACACTGCGCGATTCTGTCGCGGCGGCGGAAACCAGCGCCCGCCTCGCTGAAAAAATGCAGGTCCTCGCCCGGTCGGACGTGGTCACCGGGCTGCTCAACCGCGCGGGCCTCAACCACTACCTTGTCGAGCACCTCGCCCGCTGGCGCCAGCATTCCAACATCGCGCTGTTCTGGTTCGACCTCGACAAGTTCAAGGAGGTCAATGACGCGCTCGGCCACCAGACCGGCGACCGCGTGCTGTGCGAAGTGGCGCAGCGGCTGCGCCGCCAGTCCAAGCCCGACAGCGTGATCGGTCGCTTCGGCGGCGACGAGTTCATCCTGGCCTGCGAGGTGCGCGACCGGCGCGAGGCGGAAACGATCGCCCTGTCGCTACTGGGCGAGGTCAGCCGTCCGCTGCGGATAGACGAGAACCGGCTCGAGATCGCCTGCTCGATGGGCATCTCGGTCTATCCCGACGATGGCCAGGATATCGAAACGCTGATGCAGGGTGCTGACCTTGCGCTGTATCACGCCAAGGTCAACGGCCGGAACCAGGCCAACTTCTTCGATCCCGCCATGACCCGCGAACTGGTCCGCCGCCGCGAGATCGAGGCCGAGCTGCGCCTCGCCCTGCAGCGCGACGAGCTTTCGATCTTCTTCCAGCCGATCGTCGACCTCAAGTCGGGCAAGATCCGCGCCTTCGAGGCGCTGGTGCGCTGGTTCCACCCCGAAAAGGGCGAGCTGCGCCCCGACGAGTTCATCCCCGTTGCCGAAGAGACCGGGGCGATCATCACGCTGGGCAACTGGATCACCGCCCAGGCGGCGCGCGCCGCGGCGCAATGGCCCGACGATATCACGGTGGCGGTCAACCTCTCGCCGCTGCAGATCAAGGCCCCCGGGGCGGCTCTGGGCATCCTCAATGCGCTGCGCGAGGCGCGGTTGTCACGCAGCCGCCTGGAGCTCGAGATCACCGAGACGGTGCTCCTCGACCATTCCAAGCAGACCGACGATTTCATGGCCGAGCTGTCCGCCGCCGGGGTGCGTTTCGCGCTCGACGATTTCGGCACCGGTTATTCCTCGCTCGGCTACATCAACAAGTATCCGTTCGGGAAGATCAAGGTCGACCGCAGCTTCGTTTCCGGGGTCAATGCCGGCAAGAAGAGCGAGGCGATCATCCGCGCAGTGTCGGAAATGGCCTCGACCCTCGACATGGCGATCGTCGCCGAAGGGCTGGAGACGATCGAGCAGGTCAACGCGGTTCGCGCGGCGGGCTGTACGCTGGGCCAGGGCTACTACTTCAGCCGCGCCGTGCCCGATTATCTCGCGGGGATGCTGCTGGCGCAGGAGCGTGAAAAGCTCAACCCACAGCGCGCGCTTGGCTGACATTCGGGTCAGTAAGCCATGCCTAAATGCAATTGCGAACTATTATCAGAAAATAGTTGAACCCGCCGCACTTTATCGGGTTGCAATCCCCTTTTGCCGCGCTTAGGGCACCCGGGTTCGCCGGGCCACCCACGCTTCCAGCGGGATGGAAAGGGTGTTGCCTGCTGACCAGATGCTGATCCCGCACCTTAGGGAAGGACATCGTCGGATTATGGCTCGCAAGAAGATCGCGCTCATCGGCGCCGGGATGATCGGCGGCACGCTCGCGCACCTCGCCGCCAAGAAGGAACTGGGCGACATCGTCCTGTTCGATATTGCCGAGGGTATGCCCCAGGGCAAGGCGCTCGACCTCAGCCAGTGCGGCCCGATCGAAGGCTTCGACGCCAATATCAAGGGCACCAACGATTACGCTGACCTCGCCGGAGCTGACGTGGTGATCGTCACCGCTGGCGTGCCGCGCAAGCCGGGGATGAGCCGCGACGACCTGCTCGGCATCAACCTGGGTGTTATGAAGTCGGTCGGCGAAGGGATCAAGGCCCACTGCCCCGACGCCTTCGTAATCTGCATCACCAACCCGCTCGACGCGATGGTCTGGGCGCTGCGCGAGTTCTCCGGGCTGCCCGCCAACAAGGTGGTCGGCATGGCCGGCGTGCTGGACTCGGCGCGCTTCGCCACCTTCCTGGCTTGGGAATTCAACGTCTCGGTCAAGGACGTCAACGCCTTCGTGCTCGGCGGTCACGGCGACACCATGGTCCCTGTCACCAGCTACACCACCATTTCGGGCATCCCGGTCGACGATCTGGTCAAGATGGGCAAGTCGAGCAAGGAAGCGATCGACGCGATCGTCCAGCGCACCCGCTCGGGCGGCGGCGAAATCGTCGGCCTCC
>JAFEEP010000112.1 GCA_018241045.1 Pseudomonadota bacterium
GACTATGAACCCAGCGTGATCCTGACATTGACGCTGGTTTGCTCCGCTTTCACGGCGGACTACCTGCGCTCGGGCATCAACACTATTCCTGGCAGCCAAATCGAAGCCGCACTCAGCCTGGGGCTACGGCCGATGCAAATCATCTCCGCGGTGGTCTTGCCGCAGGCGCTGCGCGCGGTGGTGCAGCCGATGACCTCGCTGCTCATTGCGCTGATGTTGTCGACCTCGCTGGCGTCGCAGGTGCCGTTTCCAGGCCGGGAACTCACGGCGCTCGTATCCAAGATAGCCACCGACTCCGCTGCCGGCATGGCCGCGTTCGCGGTGGCAGCGGCGATGTACGTGGTGACGGGGTTGCTCATCGCCTGGGCTGGCGCCACCCTGGAAAAGAAGGCGCGGATACTGCGATGAGCCGCCCGCTGGAAGATATTCTGTTCGGTGCTCCAAGCCTCCGGGCCCAAGCCATCGCACGGGTGGCGAGCGTGATCGCGGCGGTTGTGCTGCTCCTGCTGACGGCGGGTATCGTGTTTCGGTTCCATAGCGCAGGGCAACTCGATGCCCGATTCTGGGAATTCTTCGCCTGGCCGACGACCTGGGCCTTTCTCGGCAAGGGCCTGCTTGGCACGATGGCATCGGCGGCGATGGCGGCCGTCATCGCACTGACCCTCGGACTGGTGCTGTTGCTGGGGCGCCTGGCGCGGTCGCGGCTCGTGCGTTGGCCGAGTGTCGCGGCCATCGAGTTCCTGCGTGGCACACCGACGCTGTTGCTCATCTATGTGTGTTTTCTGGTGCTTCCGCAGGTCGGCATCAAGCTGAGCACCTACTGGATGCTGACGCTGCCCGTCGGCCTCAGCACCGCCGCCGTGGTGGCCGAGGTCTACCGCGCAGGCGTGCTCGCCGTTCCCCGTGGCCAGACCGATGCCGCGCGAAGCCTGGGGCTGACCGAAGCCCAGGTTTTTTTCTTCGTCGTCTTTCCCCAGGCCCTTCGCTATATTGTCCCGGCACTGGTCGCGCAACTGGTCATCGTGGTCAAGGACACCACCTTCGGCTACGTCGTCACCTATGGTGAACTGATGCAGAACGCCAAGGTGCTCATCGCCAACTACCACTCGCTGGTGCCCGTATACCTCGTGGTCGCGGCGCTTTACTGTCTCGTGAATTACGCGATATCAAGGGCGAGCAAACGGCTCGGCAGGACAAACCGTTGACGCGCGGGATGCACGCCAGCGGATGCGCCGCCTCCGCCCGCGTCGGGCATGTCGTTGGTGAGGCTGGGTGCATGGTCGCGCCCGGTGATTGTGCGCGGCTCTTCGAGGTACCTCTTGTAGGTGTCAACCAAACGGCGGAATATGGCGTCGTAGCGTCCAATGCCGCCTGCGCAAATCTGCACGATCATATTTCTTCAGCTCGCATGTAATTTCCTTTCTGCCCATTGCGGGCTTGACGAATACTGCGCTTCTATCCACCCCCTGTGGATTGGGTTGGCGTCTTATGTGTTTCTTCGGATTGGCGCAACCATATATGCAGTGTTTTGGATTCGCAAAGTCACTACATATAGCGTTTTGGTACAAAAAACCCGCCATGCAGGCGAGTGTCGTTCTTGGTGGAAAGCCGCAGGAAAAGCAGAAACCGCAGCCCCCTTTGCGCCACCAGCGTGATTCAAAAAGTCGCAGGAATCGCAAAAGTCGCAGGGCAGGATCAAGCCAGCGAAACCGTAACCTGTACCTGCTCCCACGGCGCGGTCAGCTTGTCGCCCTCGCGCACCAGCAGCCCGGCGGCCTCCGGGATGGCGACATCGCCATGCACGTTCTTGTAATTGCGTATTTCGGCCTATCGTGACCGCTGATTTCGGCATCGTGACCGGTCATTCCGGCGGATCGTGACCGATCCCCGTTTCGGGCCATCGTGACCGACCGTTTCGGTGACGTGACCGACCATTTCGGCATCGTGACCGCCGGTTCGGTGCCTCCTGAGGAGGTTGCCGGCCACGTCGGCGGTACTGCGTAGAGAACTCAATCCTGGGCACCGTAGCCTCGGCGGCTTTGCCGCCGAAGGAGCCGGATGCCCAAGCAACGAATGTCTCTACTCATGATCAAGGATGTCATCCGCCTGAAGTGGCACGCCCAGCTCTCCCACGAGCAGATCGCCACCACCCTCAAAATTTCCAAGGGTGTCGTCGCCAAATACGTCGGCCTGGCCACCGTTGCCGGCCTGGACTGGGAGGCCGTCCAGCACTGGAACGAACTGCAGCTGTCAAACGTGCTGCTACCACGTGCCGCGACCTCGCAGCCCTTTGTCGAACCCGACTGGGGCCGCATTCACCAGGAGCTCGACCGCAAGGGCATGACCCTCATGCTGCTGTGGCAGGAGTACGTAGCCGCCCACCCCGAGTGCCGCACCTGGCGCTATACGCAGTTCTGCGAGCACTACAAGGCGTTTGCCCGCACCCTCAAGCGCTCCATGCGCCAACACCGGCGCGCCGGCGAGAAGCTGTTCATCGACTTCGCTGGCCCCACCGTGTCTCTGAGCAACGGCGCCCGCGCGCAGGTATTCGTCGCGGCCATGGCGGCGTCCAGCTACGTCTTCGCCTGCGCCACTGCGGCCCAGCGTCTAGACGACTGGATCGACGGCATGGTGCGTGCGTTGCACTTTTACGGCGGTGCGCCGCAGTTGATCGTGCCGGACAACGCACGCGCCGTCATTGCGTCGCCCGACCGCTACGAGCCGCGCGCCAACGATACCGTGCTCGACTTTGCCCGCTACTACGGTACCTCGGTGCTTGCTGCCCGCCCACGAACCCCCAAGGACAAGGCCACCGCAGAGAGCTCGGTTCAAGTCGTCACCCGCTGGGTACTGGCACGGCTTCGCCATCATCGCTTCGACACCGGCGCCCAGGTCGATGCCGCAATTGCCCAGCTGCTGCCCAGCCTGAACGAGCGACCGTTCCAGAAGCTGCCCGGTAGTCGCGCCAGCGTGTTTGCCGAGTTGGATTGCCCGGCACTGATGCCGCTGCCGCGCCAGCCCTACGAGCTCGCCCGCTTCAAGACGGTCAAGGTCCACATCGACTACCACGTCGAGCTGGACGGCCACCGCTACAGCGTGCCGCATGCGCTGGTGGGTCAGGCCCTGCAAGCGCGCCTCACCCGCCACGGCGTGGAGCTGCTGCTGCGTGGCCAGCGCGTGGCCGCCCACGCCCGCAACGAACGCCGCGGCGGCTACACCACGGTGGAGGCCCACATGCCCGCGGCCCACCGCGCCCACCTGGAATGGACGCCGCAGCGCCTGATCGAATGGGGGCAACGCATC
>JAFEEP010000113.1 GCA_018241045.1 Pseudomonadota bacterium
CGGGCAGCAGATCGCGATCGGTTTGCATATCAGGGGTTCACCGCAGCAAAGAGCATCGCCGCAACCGCCGCCACACCCAGTGCGGTGCGAACTGCATGAAGGCGATTCCAGCGGCCCAGCAGGGCCCCAACGTCACCCTCGGGCAAGGCTTCGTAAGTCAGAAGTCGACGATTGACCGGCATGATGATCAGCAAGGTGAATGGCCAGTTGGCCAGCAGAATCAACCCGCCAAACAGCCAAGCCGCGCCACCGCCAAGATACCATTGGAGCCCGGCGCAAATCCCGCCGACAATCGCCAGCGAGGACTGCATGACAAAGCCACGCTTATACGATGGAGCCCATTGCCGAACCGCGGCTGACGACGACAGAGCAGCGCGCGCCGGGTGTTCTGCAAAATTGATGTAGAACGCCGCACCGGCAAAAGCCGCAGTCGCAACCAGGGCAATCAGTCCGATCAGCATGGGCGTCCTCTTCTGTCTGGCTTGGTGCGGAGCCTTGGCGTCTGGCCTTCGTCAAGCTCAGGCTGGGCAGGGCCTGACCGCTGTCAGACCCCGCTCAGTCCCATTCTGCCGAAGGACGCGCGCCGCGCTTGCCCCAATCAGGATCAAAACGCCAGCGCCATCACCCGCTTGACGCCGGGCAGCGCCTTGGCCTGGTCGAGCACCGTGCCCGAAACCGTGCTGTCGACCGAGAGCAGCAGCACCGCTTCCCCGCCCGCTTCGCGGCGACCGAGGTTGAAGGTGCCGATGTTGATGGCGTTCTCGCCCAGCAGGGTGCCGATCCGGCCGATGAACCCGGGGGCATCCTCGTTGACGATGTAGAGCATCGGGCCGTCCAGCTCGGCTTCGACCTTGATCCCGAACAGTTCGACCAGGCGCGGTTCGCTGTTCGAGAACAGCGTGCCCGCGACCGAGCGTTCGCCCGAGTCGGTCTTGACCGAAACGCGGATCAGGGTGTGGTAATCGCCCGCCTTCTCGGTCTTGACCTCGCGCACTTCAAGTCCGCGCTCCTTGGCGAGGAACGGCGCGTTGACCATGTTGACCGTGTCCGACTGGGTGCGCAGGAATCCGGCGAGGACCGCGGCGACGATCGGCTTGGCGTTCAGTTCCGCCGCAGCACCCTCGGCGTGGATCGAAATCCGCGCGAGGCTGCCGGTGGTCAACTGGCCGACCAGACTGCCCAGCTTTTCAGCCAGCGCCATGTATGGCTTGAGCTTGGGCGCTTCCTCGGCCGAGAGCGAGGGCATATTGAGCGCATTGGTGACGCCGCCGTTGACCAGGAAGTCAGCGATCTGCTCGGCCACCTGCAGCGCGACGTTGACCTGGGCCTCGTTGGTCGAGGCACCAAGATGCGGGGTGCAGATGAAGTTGGGCGTGCCGAACAGCGGCGATTCCTTGGCCGGTTCGGTCTGGAACACGTCGAGCGCGGCGCCCGCAACCTGCCCGCTGTCGAGTGCATCCTTGAGCGCGGCCTCGTCGATCAGCCCGCCGCGCGCGCAGTTGACGATACGCACGCCCTTGCGCGTCTTGGCCAGGTTCTCGCGGCTCAGGATGTTGCGGGTCTGGTCGGTCAGCGGGGTGTGCAGCGTGATGAAATCCGCCCGGGCGAGCAGTTCGTCCAGCTCGACCTTCTCGACCCCCAGTTCCACCGCGCGTTCGGGTGAGAGGAACGGATCGAAGGCGACGACCTTCATCTTCAGGCCCAGCGCGCGCGCCGCGACGATCGAACCGATGTTGCCCGCGCCGATCAGGCCGAGGGTCTTGCCGGTCACCTCGACGCCCATGAAGCCGTTCTTCGGCCACAGGCCCTGCTGGGTCTGGGCATTGGCCTCGGGGATCTGGCGGGCCAGCGCGAAGATCATCGCAATGGCGTGTTCGGCGGTGGTGATCGAGTTGCCGAACGGAGTGTTCATCACCACCACGCCCTTCGACGAGGCATAGGGGATGTCGACGTTATCGACGCCGATCCCGGCGCGGCCGATGACCTTGAGCTTTTTGGCGGCGTCGAGCACCTCCTTGGTCACCTTGGTCGAGGAACGGATGGCCAGGCCATCATAGTCACCGATCCGGGCGATAAGCTGTTCCGGGGTTTCGCCGGTGATGACGTCGACATCGCAGCCGCCTTCGCGCAGCAGGCGTTCGGCGTTGGGGTCCATCTTGTCGGAAATGAGTACGCGGGGCTTGGTCATGATTGTCTCCCTCTCTCCCTTCGGGGAGAGAGCCGGGGAGAGGGGAATATCTCCATCCGGCCCTGATGATTGAGAATTGCGGAGAGGTTGCCCCTCTCCGAACCCTCTCCCCTCATGGGGAGAGGGCCAATGGGTCAGGCGGCCTTGGTCGCGGTGTAGGCCCAATCGAGCCAGGGGCCGAGTGCAACGATATCGGCAGTTTCGACCGTGGCGCCGCACCAGATGCGCAGGCCCGGGGGGGCATCGCGGTATCCGGCGACGTCATAGGCCGCGCCTTCCTTTTCGAGCGCGCCAGCGAAAGCCTTGATGAAGGCTTCGTCAGCCCCTTCGACCGTCAGGCAGACCGAGGTCTTCGAGCGGATCCCGCTGTCGACCGCGAGGTGGCCGAGCCAGTCCCGCTCTGCAACGATCTTGTCGAGTGCGTGGGCATTGGCGGCGCAGCGCTTTTTCAGGCCTTCCAGCCCGCCGACCGTCTTGGCCCATTCGAGCGCGAAGATCGCATCCTCGACCGCGAGCATCGAAGGGGTGTTGATCGTCTCGCCCTTGAACACGCCTTCGGCGAGCTTGCCCTTGGAAACCAGGCGGAACACCTTGGGCAGCGGCCAGGCCGGGGTATATTCCTCGAGCCGCTGGACCGCGCGCGGGCCGAGGATCAGCACGCCGTGGCCGCCCTCACCGCCCAGCACCTTCTGCCACGAGAAGGTCGCGACATCGATCTTGTCCCACGGAATGTCGTAGGCAAAGA
>JAFEEP010000114.1 GCA_018241045.1 Pseudomonadota bacterium
AAGACGATACCGGGCGCGATCAGCCCGGCCCAGGGCAGCCAGTCGGCCAGCAGCGCGGGCCGCTGGCGGTATTCGGCGAGATTCAGCATGGCATCCTCCTTACACGTCCAGCAGCGGTTTGTGCTTGATGTGCCGGGCGAAGACCTGCATGAACTGCGGGTCGAGCCGCGCGCCCCAGACCGCCAGCGAGTGGCCGACGATCCACAGCACCAGACCTGGAATCCACAGTTGCAGGCCGATGCCGACCGCGGCGGCCAGCGTGCCATTGGCAATCGCCACCGCGCGTGGTGCGCCGCCCAGCAGGATCCGCTCGGTCAACGAACGATGCAGCGGAATCTCGAAACCACTGGAGAAGCCGTCGGCGAAATCGGCATGCGCATTCATACGACAGCCCCGCCGGAGAAGCTGAAGAACGACAGGAAGAATGAGGATGCGGCGAACGCGATCGTCAAACCGAACACGATCTGGATCAGCTTGCGGAAACCGCCGCTGGTATCACCGAAAGCCAGCGCCAGGCCGGTGGCAATGATGATGATGACGGCCACGATCCGGGCCACCGGCCCCTGGATCGAATCGAGGATGGATTGCAGCGGCCCTTCCCAGGGCATGCTGGAGCCGGCCGCCTGCGCCGTGCCGGGCAGGAACAGCATCAACGCGGCCAGCAGCAGACCTTGTCCCGCAGGACGGGCAAGACTGCGCAGCCGCGACAAGTTCGCAAGCGGATTGACAGAAAAACGGAAAGCAAGGGTGTGCGTCATGGCAGTTCTCCAGGAGTGGTGGTTGAGGACAGGGAAGAAATGGCGGGTAACGGCAACAGCTCGGGAAACGGCGTGTCCAACACATCGGCCAGCCGGTAGCCCGTACCGTCGAAGGCGGTGACGCGGGCGATGGTTTCGACGCAGCGCTTGCGGCCGCGACCGGCGATGAACACCACGACGTTGACCGCCTCGGCGATCAGCGCGCGTGGCGGGTTCACCGCGACTTCGAGAATCAACTGCTCCACGCGCAGCAGCGCGCCCAGTGCCGAGCTGGCGTGGATGGTGGCGATGCCACCGGGGTGGCCCGTGCCCCAGACCTTGATGAGGTCCAGCGCTTCGCCGCCGCGCACCTCGCCGACGACCACGCGGTCCGGGCGCATCCGCATCGCGGACCGCACCAGTTCATTCATCGTCACGACCCCGGCGCGCGTGCGCAGCGGCACGTGGTCGCGGGCGGCGCATTGCAGCTCGATGGTGTCTTCGAGCACCAGCACGCGATCACCTGTGGCAGCGATCTCGGCCAGCAGCGCATTGGCCAGCGTGGTCTTGCCGGTGCTGGTGCCGCCAGCGATCAGGATGTTCTGACGCTCGCGCACGGCGCGGCGCAGGAACTCGGCCTGGCCAGCAGTCAGGATGTCATCGGCCACGTAGCGCTCCAGGCCGATGATGCTCACGGCGCGCTTGCGCAGTGCGAAGGCTGGGCCGGGTGCAGCGGGTGGCAGGATCCCCTCGAAGCGTTCGCCGGTTTCAGGTAGCTCGGCGGTCAACAGCGGCTGGCCGCGATGGACTTCCGCGCCGACGTGGGCTGCGACCAGGCGGATGATGCGTTCGCCATCGGCTTCGGGCAGTTCCTCCCCCATCGGTGCGCGGCCCGATGACAGGCGATCAATCCACAGCGTGCGATCGGGGTTGAGCATGATCTCCACCACGTCCGGGTCTTCCAGCGCGGTGGCGATCAGCGGCCCCATTGCCGTGCGCAACATCTGGATGCGGCGATCCAGCGAGGTGGCGGCGGACGAACGGGGTGCGGGTGGGGGTTGAGGAACGGCGCTCAGGAGGCACGGTCCTGCGTTTGGGCCGGTGCCGCTGCGTCGCCCATGCGCACGGAGTCGGGATGCAGTTCATCCACCACGTCACGCACCAGGCTGCGCCCGCGCAGCAGATGGCGGCCCAGCTGCTCGACGAACTGCTCGAAGCGCGCCTTGCCTTGCGCACGAGCCGCGTCCTGGTGCGCCTCGGGTACGGGCGTGCTGACCGTCAGGAAGTAGCGGATGAACAGCGCCAGGGTTTCGATCTGGATGTTCTGGTCGCGCTCAAGGCGTTCGAACTGTCGTGACAGGCGATCCAGTCGCTGGGCGATGGCTGCCTCGCGCTGGTCGCCGGCATCGGGCGATAGCCAGGACGCCAGTGCGGCAGCGACGATGGACGACTTGGACACACCTTTCTTGGCGGCCAGCTCGTCCAGGCGCTTGGCGTGGTCGGGTTGGATGAACAGGTTCAGTCGCGCTTGGCTCATAGCTGGATTCCGTCTTCAGGGTTGAGGGACGCCAGCCGGGCCGTGCGCTGCATGGCCGGATCGAGCTGGCTTGGGAGGGGAGGCGGGAAGTCGTCGTCATCGAGCAGCGACAGGTCGCTGGCCGGGTGTTCGGGGTCCGGGCTGTAGGTGGTTGCTTCGGACAGTTCTGGTTGCTGGCGCGGACCACCGTCGTCGGCCGCAGTCAGGTTCTCCAGGCCTAGGGCGGATGCGGTGGCCACTGCGACGGGCACGACGGGGACCGCCAGACCGCTCCAGTCATCGGATCGGGCCGCGGGCGTATCGGCGTAGCGGCCTGCCACCAGAGCGGGCGGCGGCAGCACGCGCCGCTTGAAATTGACATCGGCGTAATAACGCAACTTCTTGGCTTTGATAGGCGCATGCCCGGAGACCATCACCACCGATTCATCGGCCGGCAGTTGCATGACCTCGCCAGGGGTGAGCAGCGGCCTTGCCGTCTCCTGCCGCGACACCATCAGGTGGCCCAGCCACGGCGCCAGCCGGTGGCCGGCGTAGTTGCGCTGCGCGCGCAGTTCTGTTGCGGTACCCAGGGTCTCGGAGATGCGTTTGGCGGTACGTTCGTCGTTGGTGGCGAAGGTCACGCGCACATGGCAGTTGTCCAGGATCGAATGGTTCTGGCCGTAGGCTTTGTCGATCTGGTTGAGCGACTGCGAAATCAGAAAGGCCCGCAGGCCATAGCCCGCCATGAAGGCCAATGCGGACTCGAAGAAGTCCAGCCGCCCGAGTGCGGGGAACTCGTCGAGCATCAGAAGCAACCTGTGCTTGCGCTCCACGCCATCGCGGCCGTCGAGAGATTCGGTCAAACGACGACCGATCTGGTTGAGGATCAGCCGGATGAGCGGCTTGGTGCGGCTGATGTCGGACGGCGGAACCACCAGATACAACGACACCGGATGCGCGGCAGAGATCAGGTCGGCGATGCGCCAGTCGCAGCGTGACGTGACTTCGGCCACCGTGGGGTCGCGGTACAGGCCGAGGAAACTCATCGCGGTGGACAGCACGCCCGAGCGCTCGTTTTCGCTCTTGTTGAGCACTTCGCGAGCGGCAGACGCAACGACGGG
>JAFEEP010000115.1 GCA_018241045.1 Pseudomonadota bacterium
ATTCTCGCTCCGCCGCCCTACCCTTGGAGACGACCGGGCCATCAATGATCCTGCCACGGCATCCGAACGCGTTGAGGGAATACCCCGGACGCTCAGCGACGAACGTCCACCACGACACGCCCGCGCACCGCGCCTTCCATGAGCCTGTGCGCCGCGGCTACCGCATCGCCCAGGCCGACCACCTCGGTCATCGCATCGAGCTTGTCGAGCGGAAGATGCTCGGCCAGCATCGCCCAGGCGCGCTCACGCAAGGGCATGGGCGCCATCACGCTGTCGATGCCATAAAGCGTCACCCCGCGCAGGATGAAGGGCGCGACCGACGAAGGGAAGTCCATCCCTTGCGCCAGGCCGCAGGCCGCCACGGCGCCGCGATAGGCCGTCTGCGCGCAGGCATTGGCCAGGGTGTGGCTGCCCACGGCATCGACCACGCCCGCCCAGCGCTCTTTTTGCAGCGGCTTGCCGGGGGACGACAACTCGGCGCGGTCGATCACGTTCGCAGCGCCCAGGCCGCGCAGATAGCCGCCCTCTTCAGCCACCTTGCCCGTGGACGCCGTGACGCGATACCCGAGCCGGGCGAGCACTGCGATCGCCACGCTGCCCACGCCGCCCTTGGCGCCCGTCACGAGCACCTCGCCCGAACCGGGCGCCACCCCATGCTGCTGCAAGGCCATGACACAGAGCATGGCCGTATAGCCCGCCGTGCCGATGGCCATGGCACGTCGCGCGCCGATGGCCGGCGGCACGCGCACGAGCCAGTCTCCTTTCACGCGGGCACACTCCGCGAGCCCGCCCCAATGCGACTCGCCCACGCCGAAGCCATTGAGCAGCACCTCGTCGCCCGCCTTCCAGCGCGGATGGGTGCTCTCGCGCACCGTGCCTGCGAAGTCGATGCCCGGCACCATGGGGAAGCGGCGCACCACCGGCGAACGTCCGGTGATCGCGAGCCCGTCCTTGAAGTTCAAGGTCGAATGGCTCACTTCCACCAGCACGTCGCCTTCCGGCAGCAAGGCCTCATCGATCTCCTCGATGGCCACGGTCTGTGTGGCGCCGGGTCCTTCGCTCTTTCTGATCATCAGTGCCTTGAACACGAGGGTCTCCTTCATATCTTTCAAGCAGCGTGAGCACGCCGCAGGAGGCGTTGTCGGCCACAGTGTCGCCGAGGCCTATGAGATTGCGCCCGCGCAGGAAGGCGGCCTCGGCCTCTACTTCCGGCACGATCAGGGCGTCGCAGCGGATCGCCTCGCCTTCGTTGAAGACCATACCCGAGGTCATCTGCCCGAATCGGGCCGGTCAATCCTCGAGCATCACGTGGCGTGCCTCAGGTGAACACCGACAGGAAGGCTTCGTTGAGCTTGCGGTCGTGATAGAAGATCGCCGTCCCGAGCTCGGCTTCGGTCCAGGTAATGACCGGCTTGTCGGGGTAGTAGGTGTAGCCCCCGGAGAAGACTTCGTTGCGGTTGCCCGAGGGGTCGAAGAAGTAGATCGTCTCTCCGCGCGTGATGCCGTGGCGCGTCGGCCCGATGTCGATCGAGGTCTTGTGGCGCGAGAGGATGTCGCCCGCGCGAAGCACCTGCTCCCAGCTGCCCAGCAGGAAGGACGCGTGATGGAACTTGCCCTTCACGGGCTGGCGGATGAAGGCCACGTCGTGCGGCTTGTTCGCACACGTCAGAAAGGCGCCGATCATCAGCTTGCCCTCCGGGCCGGCCGTGACCTGTTCGGCCAGGCCGAAGCCCAGCACCTCGGTGAACAGCTTCACCGTGCCGTCGAGATCGTCGCCATACAGCAGGCAATGATCGAAGCGGTGCGGGGCGATGCCAAAGAGCCCTTCCGGCCAAGGCTCGGGGTTCATGTCGTCCCCATCGGTGCCGCAGCCGTTGCCGACGATCTTCCTGTAGGCGTACAACTCCATCACGTGCCCGGTCGGGATCGTGAAGCGGAATCGCTCGCCGGTCTCCGGATGCTCGCCCTCGGGGATCCATTCGAGGTCCTGGCACAGGCCCGAGTGATCGATGTCCCCGGCCAACTTCTTGAGCGTGGCCTCGGAATCGACCTTCCAGCCCATGTAGTCCAGCCCCGCCTCGTCGGCCTCTCGCAGCACGACGCTGTGGTGGTCATGCTCGTCCCAGCCCTTGAGGAAGACGCGCTTGTTCTTCGGGTCGCGCGCCATCTCCTTGAGGCCGAGCACGTCGCGATAGTGCTTGACCGCAGGTTCGAGTTCGAGCACGCGGATCTGCACGTGCCCCGGCCGCAAAACACCGGTGAGTGCCATTCAGGTCTCCTTGTCGGGTGATCGGATCGTCGTCGTCTCAGCGAACCCGAAGCTGAGCGGCGAGGCATGGGTGGGCCAAGCGTGCTGCCACACGCGTCCCAGCACATGCACGGACAAGTCCGTGCGCGGAAAGGTCTTGCAGGCCAGCACGCATCCGCTTCGTTCATCCTGCGCGCTGACCACGGCACGGCTCATCTTGGCGGTGTGGAAGGCGCCTTTGGTCACCTGCACCTTGCAGGCGCCGCAACCGCCGTTGCGGCAGCCCACCGGAATACCGCGGCAACGCCCGCGCTCCATGGCCGCAAGCAGGCTCGTTCCTTCATCGCAAAGGAACGTCTCGCCGGTGCTCTGGATGGTGACGGTATACCGATTCATGGACATGCCCGAG
>JAFEEP010000116.1 GCA_018241045.1 Pseudomonadota bacterium
CATGCCATGCGCAGGGCGTCCATCGCGGGGGCCATGCGCGGGTCGCCGACGCTCGAAGGCAGGCGTTGCGCAGTCCAATCAAGCGCGCAGACGGGCGTGTCCCTCGGCAGCGCCGCGCTAGCGGGGACGGCGCAGGCGGCGGCAATCGCCAGGATTGACAGAAATCGGACCTGCATGGGCTCTCCTTGCGGACTGTGCGTCAACACTACAACTGTCCGACGAGACGCCTCTCGGCGCAATCAGCCATCCGACGGATCGCATTGTGCCGCTGAAGGGCAAGCGATGTGTCGTGAGTCAAATAGCCTAGGCCATCGGTTGGGTGCCGGGGACAGGGTCGGACTGTGTCAGGTCCGTGAAAGGTCGTGAGCATAGACTTTGCCGGACCCGGAGAGGTAGCGCCGTTCGTTGCGACGAAGCGGTCGCCCGGAGGAGGAGGAGGCCATGGCTTTGATAGTCACGATTGCGCGTGTCCGTGCGACCGCGACTTGGTTGACGCTCTGCATCGCCCTTTTGTTGGGCGCCGTTTCTGGTGAGGCCCAAGCGGCGCCTGCCATGCAGCATCTGACCCTGGTCGTTCCCGGCGGAGTTGGCGGTGGCTGGGATCTGACCGCAAAGGCGATGAAGACTACGCTGGAGCAGGAACAACTGGTCGGCTCTGTCGACATCGTGCGCTTCGCGGGCACCGGTGGGCTGGTCGGCCTGTCGCAGTTCGTGTCGGTCTATCGCGGCCGCAGCGATGTCCTGCTGGTCGGCGGGCTGACGATGCTGGGGGCGACGGTCACCGACAGCGCGGCTGTTTCAATCCGCGATGTCACGCCGCTGGCCCGCCTGACTGGCGATTGGGGCTTGATCGCCGTTCGCAAGGATTCTCCTATCACCTCGGTGTCTGATTTGCGCCGTGCCATGCTGGAGCGATCGAATGCGCTGCGCTGGTCGGGCGGCGCGCTGGGCAGCCCCGATCAGGCGATGGTCTGGGCCATGGCTGCGAAGATCGGCGTTCCCGCCGACGACGTGCTCTATTACGGCAAGGTCGGCGGACGGCGCGCTGCCGAAGCGCTGATGGAAGGCCGGGCCGACGTTGGCGTCAGTGGCTATGCCGAGTTTCACGATTTCGCCCAGCGGGGTGATTTCCGGTTGATCGGCGTGGCCGCGCCCGAACGGATTC
Source organism: Pseudomonadota bacterium (assembly GCA_018241045.1). Taxonomy (GTDB): domain Bacteria; phylum Pseudomonadota; class Alphaproteobacteria; order Sphingomonadales; family Sphingomonadaceae; genus Novosphingobium. The sequence continues at coordinate 1,166 of JAFEEP010000116.1, forward strand.
CGGGGCTTGACGTTCCGACGCTGCGCGAAGCCGGGATCGATGTCGCGATCATGAACTGGCGCGGGGTGTTCGCCGCCCCCGGCCTGGGCCTGGACTCGCAGGAACAACTTGCCGCTCTGATCGCCGCGATGCGTGACAGCCCGGTCTGGAAGTCAGCGCTGCGCGACGCGCGCTGGAGCGACGCCTACCTCGATCAGGCCGCGTTTTCGCGCTTCATCGACCGCGAAACTGCGCGTTGGCCTGATATGGTCAACCCGCCACGGCGGGCCGATAACCAGATGATGGTCGAGCAGAGCACATTGCTGGGCAAGCCTATCGAACTGGTCCTGCTCGCTATTTTGGCGGCACTTGGCACGTTGGCGATCAAGCTGTTCCGCGACCTGCAGCTCAAGCGTGGCAAGGCCTCCCATCTGGAGCAGCGCTGCAACGAGTTGCTCGGTAGGCTTGACCGCGCCGAGGGCGGGACCGTCGATATCATCAAGCGCGGCATTCACGACGATTTCGGCCAGTGGGAACTATCCGAGGCCGAACGCGACGTCGCCTGGTTCATGTTGCGGGGGCTACCGATGCGCGAGATCGCGGGGCTGCGCGGGACCAGTGAGCGGACCGTTCGCCAGCAAGCCCAGTCGATCTACCGCAAGGCGGGCCTTGAAGGGCGATCGGACTTCGCAGGCCGCGTGCTTGAGCGATTTATCTGATAGGCTTGCGCCATTCGACGGATGGCTCACGCAGACGCGGAGTGACAGCCTTGCGATCCGGTGGAGGCGCCGCGACGCCTGCGACTTTACCCTTGTGGCGGACCCGCCCCGCAATTCGTCACCGCAGATGCACCCAAATTGAGGAACCCGAGATGTCCGCACGCAAACTAGCACTGGTCGTTGCCCTTGCTTCCACCATCACTCTGTCGGCCGAGGCCGCGGCGTCGGATCAACCCGCGCCGCCCGCGCCCCCAGTCCGGCCTGGGCAGGCGACCTGGCTTCTACCCACCGCACCTGCCGTTTATCCCCAGACTGAGGCCGAGAAGCAGGCCGGTATGGAGACAGGGCGCACACTGCCCCAGCCCGAAGTGCTGTCGCCGCGGCTTGACCCGGCGTTGCCGCGTTACGTGCCGACGGCAAAGATCAGCTACACCGCCAGCTTCAAGGTCGGTTCGTCCGATGTTCTGCCGGGACTGGTCGAGCGTTGGGTGGCGGCCTATCGCAAGCGTCACCCCGGCTTCAAGATGACGATTGTGCGTCCGTTGGCAGGAAGCCTTGGCGCGCTTGAACTGATCAAGGGCAATCTTGACGGTGTGTTCGTCTCGCGTGAGCTCAAGCCCAGCGACGTCGAAGGATTCCATGCCCGGTTCGGCTACGATCCGCTGTCGTTGCCCATTTCCGGCGGGACGTGGCGGCACTTCGGCTTTCTTGATGCGCTTGCGATCATGGTCCATCCCGACAATCCCATCCGCAAGTTGAGCTACAAGCAGATCGACGCCGCATTTTCCGCTACCCGGTTGCGCGGTGGCCAACCCGTGCGCACCTGGGGCGACCTTGGTCTGAACGGGGAGTGGGCCTCCAGACCGGTTCATCTCTACGGCATCCAGCCGTGGAACGGGTTCGAGGAATTCATGCGGCAGAGAGTGCTGTCGACTCCCGGTCATCGCGGCGAATGGTCACAGGCGTTTTCCTATGACCCGACATTCTTCAA
>JAFEEP010000117.1 GCA_018241045.1 Pseudomonadota bacterium
GCCGCCACCTCGTCGAGCAGCAGCAGCGATGGGCGCGCGGCGTCGAGCAACCCCGCATGGGCGAGGGTAATCGCGATCAGCATCGCCTTCTGCTCGCCGGTCGAACACTCGGCCGCTGCCTGTCCCTTGCCAGCCATGGTCACCACCAGTTCGTCACGGTGCGGCCCGGCAAGAGTGCGTTGCGCAGCGCGGTCGCGGCGGCGGCCGTCGGCGAGCGCGCGGGCGAGGGCCTGATCGTCGAGCGGCCCGCCGGGCTGGTAGGCCAGCTCGGGACGGGCAAAGGGTGCCTCGGGCAGGGCGGCGAGCGCTTCGCCCAGCCGCTCGACCATCCGCGCTCGCGCCTGGGCCACCGCCGCCCCGGCCTCGGCCAGTTGCGCCTCAATCGCATCGAGCCAGCGTGGATCGGGTTCGGTCGTTTCGCCCAGCAGGCGGTTGCGTTCGCGCAGCGCGGTTTCGAGGCGGGCGGCGTGGCGGGCGTGACCGGGTTCGAGCGCGAGCACCAGCCGATCGAGGAACCGCCGCCGCGCCCCCGCGCCTTCGGCGAACAGACGGTCCATTGCGGGGGTCAGCCAACCCAGGCTGAGCCATTCGCCCAGCTGGACCGCGGGAACCTCCGCGCCGTTGACCTGGACCACGCGGCGGCCGGGGCGGTCAGGGCGAATGCCGGTGCCCAGATGCAGCGCCTCGCCCAATGCCGCGCTGACCGCGAAACTGCCGTCACCGCCCTGGCCCGCTATCTCACCCAGCGCGGCCCGGCGCAGCCCGCGCCCGGGGGCGAGCAGCGACAGCGCCTCGAGCACATTGGTCTTGCCCGCGCCGTTCTCGCCCACCAGCAGGTTGAACCGGGCGGTCCCGTCCAGAAGGGTGGCGCGATGGTTGCGGAACGCGGTCAGGGCAATGCGGTCAAGCGCCATGGCCGGGCGATAGAACGGGGCGCGGGCAAGGTCACGCGAAAGGGCGATGCCGAACATTGGGAAAAATCACCAATGCTGCGCATTCATCCCGCAGCAAGAATTGGTTCATCATGGCGAAAGCAAGGTATTCTGCCATTTTCGTGAATTGGCACGGTCCCTGCAATCACTGTGGCATGCGCGGCAAGCGCAACACAATTTGTCACAGGAGAATGAAAATGACCCAGTCCAACCCGATCAGCAGCCGCCTCGCCGCCGCCGTCTGCGCCCTTGCCCTTTCGGTCCTGAGCATCGTCGGCACCGTCGCCACGCCCGGCAATGCCCAGGCCTCGGTCGCCTATGTCGGAGTGGTGGCATGAGCGCGCTCGACCGTTCCAGCCCGATCCAGCCGACGCGCCGCGGCTTCCACCTCGACAAGCACAACGGCAAGTTCATGGGCGTCTGCTCGGGAATCGCCGACTACTTCGGGGTCGACGTCACCCTGGTTCGCGTTGGCGTGGCACTGGGTACAATCCTCGGCTTCGGTTCGCTGATCCTGATCTACCTCGCCATCGGCCTCATCGCCGATTGAGCGGATCGCCGGTGAGGCCCTGTCCGCGAGGGACGGGGCCTAAACCGCATCGGCCTTGGCAAAGGGCGAGAAATCGGTGCCGCGATCGAACACCTCGACCCCCTCGCGCTGCTTGAGCCAGCCGACGACAGCATAGGTCACCGGGGTCAGCAGCACTTCCCACATCACTTTCAGGAACCAGTTGGTGACCATCACTGTCAGCACCTGCTGGTGGCTCCAGACGCCGAGGAAGGCGATCGGATAGAACAGCAGGCTGTCGACTGCCTGGCCGAACACCGTCGATCCGATCGTGCGGGTCCACAACTTGCGGCCGTCCGTCAAGATCTTCATCTTGGCGAGGACGAAGCTGTTGACGAACTCGCCCGCCCAGAACGCAGTGACCGAGGCGAGGACGATCCGCCAGGTATTGCCGAACACGCTTTCATAGGCCGCCTGCCCGTCCCAGCCGCTCGCGGGGGGCAGGGCAACCACCACCCAGCTCATGAAGGCCATGAACAGCAACGCGGCAAACCCCGCCCAGACGCAGCGCCGCGCGTTGGCATAACCATAAACCTCGGTCAGCACATCGCCGATCACGTAACTGATCGGGAAGAACATGATCCCGGCGCCGAAGGTGTAGCCGCCCACGGTTGCCAGCTTGGCCGCGCCGATCAGGTTCGACAGCAGCAGGATCGCGACGAAAGCCGCCATCACATAGTCGAAATAGCGGAAGTGGCGCCGCGCGCCGGCCTTGCCGTCAAGCGTGTTGAGGTGGGTGGTCATCGCGCGCCAAGCTAACCCCATTTGCGCGCCGCGCAATCCCGCCCTATGGCAGCGCCCGGCGCGCGCCCGTAGCTCAGCTGGATAGAGCACCTGCCTTCTAAGCTGGTGGTCGCAGGTTCGAATCCTGCCGGGCGCGCCAGCCGGATTCCGACTCCTAGAAGATACAACACTTTAGCGGACATTCGGCACAGCCTCCTGCTTGTTGCCGGGCGCGCGATCACCTATCGTTTGCCCGTTGCACTGCCGCGACAGTGCCGCCCGGCGTTCCACTGGCAGACGGGGAAAGACGATGAAGGCAGCGGTTGTCACCGAAGCGGGGGCGATCCCCGCCTATGCCGACTTCGCGGAGCCCGTCGCCGGGCCGGATGAGCGGATCGTTACCGTCAGCGCGGCAGCACTTTCGCCGCTGGCGCGGGTGCGGGCATCGGGCAAGCACTACAGTTCGGCCAACGTCTATCCCTTCGTCGCCGGAGTCGATGGCATCGGCCGGCTCGACGATGGGCAGAAGGTCTATTTCTTCATGCCGCGCGGGGTGTTCGGCGCGATGGCCGAACGCACCGTGGTTCCGGCCAGCCGTGTCATCGCCGTGCCTGAGGGGCTCGACGATGCGGCCGGGGCGGCGATCGCCAATCCCGGTATGTCGTCCTGGGCTGCACTGACCCAGCGCGCCCGCCTGCAGCGCGGGGAAACCGTCCTGATCAACGGGGCAACGGGATCATCGGGTCAGCTTGCGGTGCGTATTGCACGGCATCTCGGAGCGGCGAAGATCATCGCAACCGGGCGCAATGTCGCGGTTCTCGACCGGCTTGGCGCCGACGTCACGATCCCGCTGACCGACGATTTCGAAGCCCTCGAAGCACGCTTCAAGCACGAATTCGCTGCGGGTATCGACGTGGTGATCGACTACCTCTGGGGGCAGAGCGCCGAACGCATCCTGGCCGCAGCGGCGAAGATGGCGCGTGACGCGACGCCGGTGCGCTTCGTCCAGATCGGTACGATGAGCGGGCTCGACATCACCCTGCCTGGGGCGTTGCTGCGTTCCAAGGCGATCGAACTGATGGGCAGCGGGTTAGGTTCGGTCGCGCTCGATTCGCTGGTCAAGGCGGTGGGGGCGCTGCTTGGTGCCGTCGATGATGGGGGACTGAGCCTGCCGTATGAAGCGGTGCCGCTGGTCGACGTCGCCACCGCGTGGTCGCGAGGCGAGGGTGATCGAATCGTCTTCACGGTCTGACGACACAGTGGACCGACTCCGCTCTTGACCCACGCATTTCCGCATCGCGAGAGTGCAAAAGAGCACACAAAAGTTCCGCCGGTGTGATGCGCATCACGGCCGAATCTCTCTTGTTCGGGTTAAGGCATTCCTGCGACCCGACCGGTGGGCCCTTCCTACCGGCCAACTTAGGCCCCCGCGTACTTCGGTATGCGGGGGCTCTTTTATGTCAGCCGCGCGCCGCGCTTTCGAGCACTTCGCCGGTTACCGGATAGCCCGCATCTGCCGGGATCGCGAGCCACGGAACACCGTCGCGCATTTCCATGAACGGGGTGATCATCCGGCTGGGAAAGCGTTCGACATGAGCAATCGCATCGTCGAACGATGGAAACTGCGCCAGCCGTTCCAGGTTGCGGCGCGTCGGGAAGATGATCTTGATGCTGCCCTTGTCGGCAAGGTCCAGTGCCTCGCTGGCGCTGGCCCAGAACAGGTGGGTGTTTTCGGTCTGGTCAACCAGCAGATCGACCGCTCCGGTGCCCAGGTTGGCGAGGTAGAAGCGGGTGTCGAAGACGCGCATATGCTTGTGCTTGGGACGCCAGCGGGAAAAGGGCAGCAGGATTTCGGGAGCGAGCGACCAGCCCATCCGGTCGAGTACCGGGCCGAGTTCCTTGCCTTCAAGCAACAGATCGCGCGCGATCAGCGCTGCGTCGCGCGTCGGGCGCTGGGCCACACCGACGACAAGCCCGGTCTCCTCCAGCGTTTCGCGCACCGCGGCGATCCGCGCCGCCAGTTCGGCGCGCGCGGGCTCGTCCCCGGCGCCAAGGGTCGTGGCGAGATCGCGGTCGGCATCGTCGACCCGGCCGCCGGGGAATACCGCAGCGCCACCGGCGAAGGACATCGAGGCGGCCCGTTCGACCATCAGGATCTGCGGGGCGCCGCCATCGGGGGCGTTGCGAAAGATGACCAGGGTGGCGGCCGGCGTGGCGGGCGGCGCCTCGTCGTGGTCGGAATATTCTTCGAGGATGTCCATTGTGCCAGCGTGGCAAGCGCGCAGAGCTTTGCCAAGTCCCAATCTGTCCTGTCGGCAGGGTTTACATATGCGCATTCTCGTTCGACGCGATGTGTGGCAAAAATTGCAGAAATCAGGGATATTTCGATTTTTGGCACGGGGCCTGCATAGTAGCTAATACCCCCAAGCAGTCTCGTATGAGGCGGGGCCGCACCCCCTGGTCTCCGCGGTCCCGCCTCCCCGCTCTCCCCACATTCCGTTAGCTGACGAACCCGCACCCGAGGGCCGCTCTGGCGTGTCCACTTGGCGCATTTGTGCGGATCAGGGCGGTTGAGAAGGGTCAATATTCGCTGAACGCCGCGCTAATGTTTCCTTGACCGCCGGTGGTCTAGGAATCACCGGGCGTGCGGAGCGATTTCCGCCGCGCTGGAGCACGGCGGACAGCATGAATTCCAATCGGCCAGTCGATCGGCGCAAATCGCGCCTGTTCGGCCCGATCGTCGTCATGACGCTCGGTGGCTTGTTGCTGCTCGTCCTGCTGGCGATATTCCTGGTTGCCCGTTTCGACCAGATCTCTGCCGAGCGCGAACAGCGCATGGTCGAACACGGCTTCAGCCGCCAGTTGAAGGAAATCGACGAAGTCATCGCGCCGCAAGTCGATTGGGACGATGCGATCGCCGCGCTCGATCACAAGTTCGATCCGAAGTGGGCCGACGTCAACCTTGGCAGCTACCTGTTCACGTTCAACGATTTCACCCGCGCCTTCGTGATCGA
>JAFEEP010000118.1 GCA_018241045.1 Pseudomonadota bacterium
GCTCCTCGAAGCCCAGATCCTCGAACGCGATCCCCAGCGCCTTGCGCACCGGGCTGCGGGCGCCATCTGCCCCGACGAGATAGCGAGCGCGCAGCACCCCCTCGCCATCGCCGGATCGCACTCGCACCGCGACCCCGTCACCATCATCGTCGAAACCCAGCACCTCGCACGACGAGAGCAACCGCGCACCGGGATGCCGCGCCAGCTCCGCGCGCAACGCCACTTCGACGGAAGGCTGGTGGATCATGTTCGCCCCCGGCCAGCCGCCCGGCCCGATCCGGTCCGATCCTTCGAAGCACAGCAGGATCTCGCCCGCGGCATTGCGGAACTCATACCGGGCCGTAGTCCGGCTGGTGGCCATCACCGCATCGGCAACCCCGGCTTCCTGCAATATCCGCATCGCCTCGTGGTCAAGGTGCGCGGCACGGGGCAGCGGATGGATCGCGGCGCCCTTCTCGGCCACGATCACCGAAACGCCGCGGCGCGCCAGCAGCAGGGCCAGAGTCACTCCGGTCGGCCCGCCGCCGACGATCAGCACATCGCAGTCAAGGCCCTGCGCCACGGCCTCAGTCTTCCGCGACCATCGTGCCTTCGATCTGGCCAAGACCGTCGATCTCGGTCCGCACCACATCACCCGGCTTGAGGAACTGGCGCGGGTCCATCGCCGCACCGACCCCGCCGGGCGTGCCGGTGAACAGGCAATCGCCCGGCTCCAGCGTCATCCCGGTCGACAGGTGCGCGACCTGGTCCCAGACGTCGAACACCAGATGCCTTGTGTTCGAATCCTGCCGCTTGTCGCCATTGACGAAGCAGCGAATTCCCAGCGCGTGCGGATCACCCAGCTCATCGGCGGTGACGATCCACGGCCCCATCGGGGCGTGGGTGTCAAAGCTCTTGCCGAACGACCATTGCGGGCTGGCGTGCTGGGCCATGCGCTCGGTCACGTCGTTGCCGACGCAATAGCCGAATATCGCGGCGGGGGCATCGGCGGCGGCGATATGCTTGCCGCCCTTGCCGATCACCGCCACCATCTCCGCCTCGTAGTCGTTGGTCATCGCCCCGCGCGCGATCAGGATCGGATCATAGGGACCGTTGACGCTGGTCTGCGCCTTGGTGAACCACACCTGTTGCTTGGGCGTATCCATCTTCGATTCCGCGATGTGGTCGGCATAGTTCAGGCCGATGGCGAAGATCTTGCCTGGACGCTGGACCGGCGCCTCCAGCCGGACCGAGGCCAACAGCACCCCGCCGCCCGCCCCCGCACGCGTTTCAAGCTGCGGCTTCAGCGCGTCCCAGTCGCGGATCAGATCGATCATCGTGCCGGGAACGCCGCTATCGATCACCCTATCGCCAACGACGATGCCAGTGCGGGTCTGACCCTGGGCGGTATAGGTGCAAAGTTTCATGCGGCAGACTCCTTGGGATTGCGACGGAACAGGCGTTTTGTGCGAAGCTGCAACGCGGCAACGAACGAGATGAGCCCCGGCGGCGGTGGGCGCTTGCCCGCGAACATCGGATGCGGCGCGCCCCATTGCACGGCGAGCAGCGCGCTCATCGGCTGCTTGTTGGGCGGATCGGCCGCGGTGAACAGGTCGCCATCGGTCCAGTGCTCCAGTTCGTTGCCGAAGGGGTCCTTCCAGTAGTCGAACACCTGGCTGCCGAGAATGTGGCGACCAACGCCCCAGGCCGCCTCGCGCTTCGCGCCCCTGAGGTGCTGGTGCCCAAGCATCAGGTCGTCGAGATTGGCGACTTCGAACGCAGCGTGGAGAATGCCCAGCCTTCCCGGCAATTGCGCCAGGAACAGGGTGTGATGATCGGCCGGTTTGTCGCCCCTGTCGCAGCGCATGAAGGCGCCAAGCGGGACATCCTTCGCCGCCTCGACCTCGTCGGAGGTCAGAAACCCGAAGCGCTCCTTGTACCACCGCTCCGAGGTGCGGAAGTCGCGCACCTTGAGCACCGCATGACCGATCCGTCGGACGTGGGCCGGTGCGGGATCGAGCCGGATCGAGGCGCGAAAGCGCGGGCTGGCCGCTGCGGTGTTGCACGGCTGATCAGGCGGCAGCGGCGCGGCGGCTTCGTTCGCCTGCCCGGCGACGACCTCGACGCCATAGCCATCGGGATCGGTCAGGTGCACCACTTTGCCCCCACCCGGTGCGCCCAACTCCTCGACCGTTAAACCGTCATGCGCGGCCAGCGCTTCCAGATCGGCCACGCTGCCGGCGCGCAGGCCGAGCGCGAGGAACGCGGTCTCGCCCGGCTCGGTGACGTGGAGGAACGGTCGCCCATCGCTGCCCCGGGCATAGAGCAGCCCGTCCTGCTCAAGGCAGATCATGCCAAAATCGTCGAGAAAGCCGCGCATCGCCGCCAGATCGGGCGCGCGATAGCGGACGTGGGCGATATCCTCGATGCGGATCACGCTCATCGATGCTCTCCTCGGTGTGGCGAATCCTGGGCGATTCGCTTCTTGACTATCCGGTCAACTAGATCGAGTTGACTGACTGGTCAAGTCGATTAGAACGACTGCATGGCAGCGCCCGTCCCCTCGCCCAGCCCTCGCGCACAGCGCACCCGCGCGGCGCTGCTTGATGCCGGGCTCGACCTGCTGGCCGACCGGCCAATCGACGCGGTGGCGATTGACGAGGTCGTCGCCCGCGCCGGGGTGGCCAAGGGCAGCTTCTTCAACCACTTCGCCGACAAGCAGGCGTTCGCCGACGCTATTTCAGCCGTGGTGCGCGGCGAGATCGAGCTGCGCGTCGAGGCGGTCAACCGCGACCTGCCCGATCCGCTGGAGCGACTGGCTGGCGGGATGATCGCCGCTGCCGTCTTCGCCCAGGCCCAGCCGCGCCGCGCCGCGGTACTGCTGCGCGCGACCAGCCGGATGACCCCGCGCGATCACCCGATCAACCGCGGCCTGCGCGCCGATCTGGACTGTGCCGTGGCCGCCGGCCAGATCGACCGTGCCAGCACCGAAGACGGCGTCCTGTTCTGGCTGACCTGCTGCCAGGCGGTGCTGGGTGAGGTCGCCGATCGCGCCCTGCCTCCGAAGGCAACCCTGCGCCTGGTCAGCGCGATGCTGCACCTGGGCCTGCGCGGTCTTGGCGCGAGCGCGGCGGACCTGGCCCGGATCGCCGCCCCCGAACACCTCTCCGCGCGCTTCGCCGCCTGCACGCTCTAACCGGGGCTGGACAGGCCCGCCGAAACACGACTAGCTCTCTGTTTACCCTATCGTGTTAACCAGCACGCGGAACGGTTCGGGGGCACAAGATGCGCAGGGGTCAGACAGTGCAGCGACGGGGGATCATCCTCGCAGGGGGGACCGGCACAAGGCTCCACGTGCGCGACGCGACGATGACTAAGCACCGCTCAGTCACGCCCGAAGACTCGCGCCCGTGCGCTTGCTGACCGTCACCCATTTCTACGAAGCGCACGGCGGCGGGATTGAGCGTGTAGCGGGCAACCTGTGCCGCGAGTTCGCAGCAATGGGTCTGGAGACCGCCTGGGCGGCAAGCGATCAGGATGCCGTGCCATTGAATGGCGTCGTCGCGGTGCCGCTGCGAAGTTTTGACCCGGTCGAACGATTGACCGGCCTGCCCATGACCATCCCCGGTTGGCGCTCCATCCGCGAACTGGCGCGTGAAATCGCACGCTGCGACGCCGTTATCATCCACGACGCGCTTTATGCCTCGTCGATCCTGGCCATGCTCATCGCGCGGCGCGCGCGCAAGCGGACCGTATTGGTGCAGCATATTGCCGCCATTCCGTTTTCGTCACGGCTGTTGCGCGGCGTGATGCGGTTGGCGGGCGCGCTGGTCACGCGCCCGATGCTGCGCGCCGCCGATGCGGTGGTCTTCATCAGCGATACCGTGCGCGCAGAGTTGATCGGCACTTCGGGATGGCGAGATTGGCGCCTGGCGTTCAATGGGGTGGATAGGGCGATCTTTCATCGCACCTCCACCGACGTTGGCGAACCGGGCCTTCCCCGCCGATGGCCGCAAGACAAGACGCGCGTGCTCTTCGTGGGCCGATATGTCGACAAGAAGGGGCTGGCGGTGCTTCGAGCCTTGGCCGAGTACAGGCAGGATCTTGCCCTGCTGCTGGTCGGCACTGGCCCTCGGCAACCCGGGGAGTGGGGGTTGTCCAATGTCCACGACCTTGGCCCCCAAACGCAGACCGCGCTGGCCGACCTGTATCGCAGCGCCGATCTGTTGCTCCTGCCAAGTGTCGGCGAAGGGTTTCCGTTGGTCATACAGGAGGCCATGGCAAGCGGTTTGCCAGTGATCTGCGGGCAGCCCGCCGACCGGGGCGATCCGAATGCAGCGCGTTGGATCAAAGGCGTGCCGATCGATCTCGCTGATCCTCAAGGGTCGGCCTTGCGCTGTAGCCAAGCCATCGACTCCGCCAGATTGTCCACGGCAGAGCGAGCCGAAATGGCCGACTATGCGGCGGCGACTTACGACTGGCACAAAATGGCCGAGACCTTGATTGCCGCCGCGCGAGGGACCGATGGGCAAGGCTGATCCGGATCACCCGGGCGCAGCTCAATCCGAAGGGCCGATGCTTCGGCCGAAAATCAGCGTGGTGGTCTCCGTCTACAACAACGCGCGCACGGCAGCGCGGGCAGTCATTTCCGTGTTGCGGCAGTCGATTCCCGTGCACGAAATCATCCTGGTCGACGACGCATCGCGCGATACCGATTTCGCGCAACTGACCCGGCTTGTCCACCGTTGCCGTTCGCCGGCCCCGCTTAGGCTGGAGCGCCTGAGCGACAACGTGGGTGCCGGCCTGGCTCGACATCACGGCGCCAATCTGGCGCGCGGCTCTCACGTGGCGTTCCTGGATGCCGACGACCTTTGGCATCGCCGCAAGATCGAGGAGGTGACCAGGGCGATCACGGGAGACGGGGCGGCACTCGTCGGGCACCGACAGCCGTGGAAGTTCGAGGTATCGCACGACGATTTGACCAGGCTTTCAGACATTCGCAGTCGACCGCTTGGGCGGCTGACCTTTCTCATGCTGAACCCGATCCTGACCTCGTCGATCGTCGTGGAGGCCCGGATCGCGCGCGAGATGTTTCGCTTTGGCGGGCGCAAGGCGGAAGACTACATGGCCTTGGTGCTCGCCTCGCGCATGGCCGAACGGATGGTGTTCCTCGATGCGCCACTCGCCTGGGCGCTGAAACCGCCGTTCGGCCACTCCGGCGAAGGCGCGAGCATTCTCGCCAACTATCACGGCAGCGCCATCCATATGCGACGGCTGTATCGAGCCCGACTGATCGGCGTCGCAGACCTCGCAATCTTCTTCGCGTTTCTTGCAGCGCGGGTGCCGATCGGATTAGCTCGGCAGTTTGTCTATCGGGTCCGATACGGGAGTAGCGCTGCGAAAGAATGCTGAGAAAGGGTCCCGAACCGTTCACCCCGCCAAGGCTGAGTCGCCCCAACGGCGGATGCGTGGACCAAAGGATCGCGCTTTGTTAGGCTCTGCTCATTGCCCCCAGTTAAACAGGCATTGGCATATCACGGCCGTCGTGAAGGAGAATTACCGACAATGCCTCCTCACGCACGGGTTCCGATTGCTGATGCCCGAATCCTGATCACCGGCACCGCGCGAGACTGCGCCGCCTTCCTGGGGCCTGGCATCGCCTCGCTGGAAAGGGCGACGGCGGGATTTCGACAGAGGCAGTTCCTGATCATTGAAAGCGACAGTACCGACGGCACCCCCGCAGTACTGGCCCGCCTCGCACGTGAGGGACGCATCGCTTATGAATCGCTGGGTGCTTTGACCGGGCGAATGCCGTTTCGCACCCAGCGAATTGCGCATTGCCGCAACCGTATTCTTGACCATGTGCATACTGAAAGCGCACGATATGACTATGTAATCGTCGCCGATCTCGACGGCGTCAACGCCACGATAGAACGGTCTGCCCTCGAGAGCGGGTGGAACACCGCCGAACCATGGGATGGACTTACGGCAAACCAGAATGGCGCCTATTACGATGTTTGGGCGCTACGCCATCCGGCGTGGTCCCCGAACGACTGCTGGGAGGCCGTACGGCAACTGACGCCGCTGTTCGGCGCACGCAAAGCGTGCCAGATGGCCGTGTATGGACGCCAGGTCCGCCTGCCCAGCACTGGCGGGTTGGTCGAGGTGGAAAGCGCCTTCGGCGGCCTCGCGATCTACCGAACCGAAGCCTTTGTCGCTGGCCACTATGACGGGCTAACCGCCGACGGGCGGGAAATCTGCGAACACGTCCCGTTTCACGCGGCCATGCGGGCCGCAGGTTTCAGAATTTTCATCAACCCTCAAATGCTAAACACTTCACCATCAGA
>JAFEEP010000119.1 GCA_018241045.1 Pseudomonadota bacterium
CGCTGTCCACCTCGATTCGCCCTGATCCGATCACCGGGATCGCCACGGCCTTGCGCATTTCAGCCGTGGCGGGAAGGTTCCAGTTCTCGACGTGCGGGATATTCGATTCCGAATGGAGCTTGCCCACGCCGGTATCGTGGTACGAGGTTACGGTGATGGCATCGGCCCCGGCCGCTTCGACCATGCGCGCATTGGCCAGGGCATCCTCGATGGTGATGCCGCCAGGCTTGCCTTCCTCGCGTGAATCCAGCTTGATCCAAAGTGGATAGTCCCGTCCGACCTCGCCCCGGATGGCTTCGATCACCTCAAGCGTCAGGCGTAGGCGGTTTTCACGGCTGCCACCATACTTGTCCGTGCGCGTATTGGTGTAGGGCGAGGTGAACGAGGACAGCAGGTAGCCGTGGCCGCCGTGAATCTCGATCCCGTCGAACCCGGCCTGCTTGGCGCGCCGAGCGCCCTGGGCGAACTGTTGCACCACGACGTCGATGTCCGCCTGTTCCAGGATTTTCAGTTCGGGCATCTTCATGCCCGCCAGCGCGGCCATTTCCTCCATCAGGAAATAGTCGATGAAGTTGCCCTTGGACGCGGGCGGCACCGCCGGTCCCCACAGCGGGTGACCCCAGCGGTTGTGCGAATAGCCGGCGACGAACCCGCCGTGGTGCAATTGTACCGCGATCTTGCTGCCCTGCGCGTGGACCCGGTCGGTCAGTGCCCGCAGGCCGGGAATGAACTGGTCGTCTGAAATGGCGGTCTGCCGCATTGCGACAGCGCCTACCGGCCAGGCCACGCCTGCCACGCCTGACACGATCAGCCCCGCACCGCCCTTGGCCTGCTCCTCGTGATAGGCGATGATCTGTTCGCCTACGGTTCCGTCGTCTTCTGACAGGCTGACTCCCATCGCGGTGACGATGATGCGATTTTTCAGCTCCAGCGTACCGATACGGCCCGGGGAAAGCAGGTGCGGATAACGATTGGAGGTCATTCAGGTCATTCCCCAGCAAGTCGTGAGCGGGGGGTGATCATGCAACTCGCGTTGCCGATTCGGCATCCACGGTGCGCGTATTCCCTCTCACTGCAGCCTTGAATCTTGGCATTGCGTAATTCAATATGACATTTTCTACGATTAGCAAGTCAAACGAGGCTACGACGCGCGCATCCGCGCAAATTGACGGCGAAAGCGAGGCATTATGCACGACAGGTTGCACGGCAGGAGAATCGTGGTGGTTGGCGCCGGTACCGGCATCGGTGCGGCGACGGTCCAGCGACTTTGCGCCGAAGGAGCCCGCGTGTGCGTAGCAGACCTCAATCTTGCCGGGGCGCAGTCCGTCGCCTCGGAACTGCGAGATGCGGGGCATGACGCCTTCGCTCTACCGGTCGACGTGACCGACGAAATTGCGGTGAACGCCTGTTTTGCGCAGGCGGCCGAGCGGCTCGGCGGGCTCGATGGATGCCATTTCAATGCGGCGGACCTGCACACGATCTTTGCAGACTCCGATGCGCTGGCGGTGGATCTCGCGGTGTTCGACCGGACGCTGGCGGTGAACCTGCGCGGAAGCCTGTTGTGTACCCGCGCCGCGCTGCCGCACCTGCTGGCAAGCGGACGGGGCGCGATCGTCTATACAGGTTCCGATGCGTCCGATGCAGGGGATCCCGAGCGGCCGAGCTATGCCGCCTCAAAGAGCGGGCTGAACGCGCTGATGCGTCACGTCGCCTCGCGCTGGGGGCGCGAAGGGTTGACCGCAAACTGCATTTCTCCAGGCTTCGTTCTGACGCCCGAGATGACGGCAAGGGGAGGCGTGCCGCAGGCGCTGCTGGACCAGTACCTGACCGTCACGCGCAGCACCCGACTGGGGCAAGTTGCTGATATTGCGGCGATGGTGGCGATGCTGCTGTCCGATGATGCGCGCTGGATCAACGGGCAGGTCATCCGCGTCGATGGCGGCGCACTGCTGGGGTAAACGCATAATCCGTTCGGGTGATGTGGCACCATCCCGCGTGTGCCAATCCTCGTCCATCGAAGCATCACGGACACCAGAAGGACAGGCATGACCGGGCAGCGCAAACTCAAGTATGCGATCGTCGGCGCGGGAATGGCGGGGATTCTCGCCGCCATCAGGCTGAAGGAACGCGGCGAGGATTTTACCGTGTTCGAAAAGGCCGATCGCATCGGCGGCACCTGGCGGGAAAACCGCTATCCGGGCCTGACTTGCGACGTACCGGCGCACGCCTATACCTACAGCTTCGAACCCTATCCCGATTGGCGGGCCTATTACGCCACGGGCGCCGAGATCCAGGCCTATTTCGAGATGGTCGTCGCCAAGTACGGCATTGGCCCCTCAATCCGCTTCAATTCCGAAGTGACCGCGCTCGACTGGGACGAAGGTCGCGCGAAGTGGACGCTGGCGCACCGCAATGGCGAGCGCGATGAATTTGACGTGGTGATCGCGGCATCGGGCGTGCTGCATCATCCCAAGCTGCCTGACATCGAAGGGCTGGAGTCCTTCGCGGGTGCGGCCTTCCATACTGCCCGCTGGGACGACATGGCGCCGATCGACGGCGCGCGCGTCGGCTTGATCGGGTCGGGTTCCACGGGCATTCAGATTGTTACTGCCATCAACAAAAAGGTTGAGCGGCTGGTCCACTTTCAGCGGTCCCCGCAATGGGTCATGCCTGTGCCCTATTTCCGCTACAGCGAGGAGGAGCGTGCCGCGTTCCGCCAAAATCCGGCACTGATCGACGCGATCCGCTTCAGCGACGAATACCTTGGCAACGTGCGTCGCTTCACCGACGCGATTACCGACGTCGACGGGCCGCAGATGAAGGTGATCGAAGACGTTTGCCGCGATCACTTTGAAAATTCGATCCGTGATCCCGAGCTGAAGGAAAAGCTGCGGCCCAACTATCGCGCCGCGTGCAAGCGGTTGATCTATTCGTGGTGCTATTACGAGGAAGTGCAGCACGCCGCCGTGCACGTCGAAACGGGCCGGATCGCGCGGATCGAACCGAAGGGCGTGCGCATGGCCGACGGCACGCTTCATGAACTCGACACGCTGATCCTGGCGACGGGGTTCCATGCCGACCGCTTCATTCGTCCGGCCGGCGTAACCGGACGCGGTGGGTTGACGCTCGACGCGTTCTGGGAACAACGCCCCACCGCGCACTATGCGGTCACGCTTCCCGACTTTCCCAATTTCTTCATGCTCAATGGTCCCACTGGCCCGGTCGGCAACTTTTCGCTGATAGATATTGCCGAACGCCAGTGGGGGTATGTCGACCAGCTGATCGACATACTGCGCAGCGGCGAGGCGGTTGCCGTCGCGCCGACCGCCGCTGCCCATGCCGGTTACGAGGAACGCCGGATTGCAGCCGCGAAGAAGACCATATTCGGGTCGGGTTGCCAAAGCTGGTATCTCGATGCCACGGGCGTACCGGCAAGCTGGCCGTGGTCTTACGACGCCTTTGTCGAGGCGATGGCCCGGCCAGACTTTACCGACTACGCGCTGACCGCCAGCGTCGACGCCTGACCGCCCAGGGCCAGTCAATTCATCTGCGTTCGGCGGCCTCGCGTTTCACCCGTTCAGCGAGGCGAGCAGTGCGACAAGCTGCGACTGGCGATGGACGCCGGTCTTGGCGAACACGGCCCGCAACTGCACCTTGGCGGTGTTGTGTGCGATGCCGAGCCGCCTTGCTGCTTCGACCAGGGTATGCCCGTGGGCGAGCATTGCCGCAAGCCGCGCTTCGGCGGCGGTCAGGCCCAGCAGGTCGCGAAGCGCCTGCGGATCGGCGCTGGCCTCTGGCCCGGGGCGGGCAATGAACAGCGCGAGCGCGCCGGCGCCCGAATGGATCGCGCTGAGATCGAGCGCACGGGCAGTGACGACAAGATCGCCGTGCTGCGGCCGGTCGATGCGGAAACGGGGCAGCGGAGTTGGAGGAGCGCGCCCGGCCAGCAAGTCACCGATCAGGCGCTGCTGTGTCTGATCGCTCGCCACCAGTTCCTCGCTCCGCCGCCGCAACCCTTCATCCTCGGCCAGGATACGGTCGGCCAGGGCATTGCTGCTGACGATGCGGCGGTTGCGATCGAGCACGATCAGGGCAAGGCCGAGCCCCTGGGCGGTGGAATGGAACACACCATGCTGGGCACCGGCAAACTGGAGCCGCTCGAACAGCCCGACCGCGATGCGCAGATGGGGCACCAGCGCTTGCAGCCGCAGCCGGTCCTCCCGGGTGAATTCAGTCAGGGTGTTGTGCCGGCTGAGGCGGAAACGCGCTTCAAAACGGCCGTCGTTGGCGTGCTTGCGCCCTGCCTTGCCAAAGTGCAGGTCAATGCCCAGCACGATGTCGAAGCCGCTCTCGGCCATTGTGCGTCGATATTCGGGGAAGGCATGGTCGGGCAGCGTTGCCATGAATTCGGAATAGGACGTCACCTGCCCGTCCGGGAGGCCCTGGAACGGATCGTCGGCAAAAAGACTGTCGGCATAGTTGGCGTTGAAATCAGGATTGCCGCCGGGGGTCAGAAACGTGGCTGGCCGGCGCTTGCCCGGTGCGGTGATGATCAGCGTGGCGAAGCTGGAGCCTATCCACCCCGCCAGCGTCCGCAGGAACCCTTGCCAGGCAGGTTCCTCCTCGATCCCGCCATAAAGGCGGGCGAGGAGGTCGGAGAAGTCGGGGTCGATTGCGCCGCCCATGCGTGATGCATAGGGCGGCGCAGGCGCCGCAGCCAGCGTGAACTGCAGCAAGCGAGGCCTATTCCGCTGCTTCGAGCGCGGCCTTTTCCGCCTTGTCCAGAGCGCGGAAGTGGGGAATGACCTTTTCGCCGATGTTGCGGATCGTTTCCATGATCACGTCGTGCGGGATGCCGCCCATCTGGAAGATGAAGAGGATCTCGTCCGCGCCCGCTTCCTTCAGACGCTGGACATAGCGGATGCAGTCCTCGGGCGTGCCATAGGCGTCCTGGGCCACGGTGTAGTTCGACAGGTGCTCGTCGCCGATCGGGATCGCCTCTTCGGAAAGATAGGCGACCGTTGCCCGCTTTTCCTCTTCAAGGATTGCCGCCTGCTGATCGGCGCTCAGGTTCTCGTCCACCGTGGGCTTGGGTCCGCCCTGATACCAGTAGGCGATGGATTCGGCGAAAAAGCGCTGACCGCGCAGGCCGATCTTGCGCGCCTCCTCCCGGTTGTCGAGCACGGTCGCGGCGCAGAGCGCGGCGAGGTGTTCGGTCGGGCGGAAGCCGACCTGGTCCTCCACCTTGCGATTGCGGAAGGCCTCGCGATAGATCGCGTTCTTCTTGGCGATCTCGTCCGGGCCGGAGAAGCCCAGCACCAGCGCGCCGATGCCGCGCGCACCCGCGGCCAGCAGCGTGTTTTCGCGTGTGCAGGCCATGTACATCGGCGGATGCGGATCCTGGTACGGCTTGGGGTGGATCGGCCGCTTGGGAATCTTGATGTACTGGCCGTCGTGTTCGATTTCGTCCTGCACCATGATCTTGGGGATCAGGTACATCGATTCGTCGATCATCGGCGCCAGATCGTTGAGATCATAGCCAAAGGTGCCGGCCTCCTGCTGCGTGCCGCCCTTGCCCACGCCGAAGTGGAGGCGGCCTTGCGACAGGATATCAAGCGTAGCGATGCGCTCGGCCACCTTGACCGGGTGGTTCATCGCTGGCGGCAGGCAGACAACGCCGTGCCCCACATGGATTCGGCTGGTCGCCCCGGCGATGAACGCCAGCACCGTTTCGGGCGCGGACATATGCGCGTATTGGGTCAGCGCCGTGTGCTCCACGCACCAGATGCAGTCGAAGTCGAGACTCTCGGCCAACTTGGCCTGCTCGACGATCTGCAGGAATACTGCCTGTTCGTTCTGGCGGCTCGTGTCCACCATCTGCGCTTCATAGATGATCGAGAACTTCATCGCTGCTTCTCCCGTGTCGTCCCTTTCAGGGTACGTGTGACTCGTGGGATCAAGTTACAGGCTGCGAAGGGTGCCCGCATAACCCGTTCGGGTTAAGCGGGCCGACTGGCGCAGCATTACGATGCCGGACAACATAAACGATGCGGGAGAAGCAGGCCGTGACACGCGATGCAGAGGTATTTGGCGGCGGAGTAGCTGTGATCACCGGTGCAGGATCGGGCATCGGCGCGGGACTGGCGCGGCGTGCCGGGGCACTGGGGATGACGGTGATTGCCGCTGATATCGACGAAGCCGGGGCAGGCCAGACCGTTGCCGAAATCGTTGCGAGGGGCGGCCGGGGCGAAGCGGTGCGCGTCGATGTGGCGCGAGCCGAGGAACTCGATGCGCTGGCCGAACACGTCTTCGCCCGCCACGGCGCAGTCCGACTTCTGGTCAACAATGCGGGAATCGAGACCGTTGGCTACAGTTGGGAAATCCCGGCCGACCGCTGGGATCGCACGCTTGCGATCAATGTTCACGGGGTTATTCACGGCGTGCGGGCCTTTGTGCCACGGATGCTGGAAACCGGGCAGGAATGCTGGATCGGCAATGTCACTTCGGTCGCGGCCTTCGGTCATATGCCAGCGCAAACCGCCTACATGGTCAGCAAGCACGCGGTGCAATCGTTCAGCGAATGCCTCTACCTGGAACTGGAGCTGAAGCAGGCGCCGATCCACGTCAGCTCGATTGTCCCCGGCACGGTGCGCACCGCCATCTTCGATGCACGCAACAATGCCGGGGAGCCTGCGAGCGCGCAGGGTCATCGCGGTGCGATGGCGGCGATGCTGGACGAACACGGCATGGCTGCCGATGATGCCGCAGCCCTGTTTCTGGCGCAGATGGCCGAGGGCCGCTTCTGGGTCCACAGCCACCCGGAGATGGCCGAGGCGATGGCCGCCGCGCGCGGTGCGTTCCTGGCCGGTCAGCTTGCGCCGGTAATGCCGGAAATTGCTCGCCATATCGCAGTTGAATGACCGAACATCATGCGCAATCATGCATCTCAAGTGGGAATGATGCTAAATATGCGTAGCGATATCCAAAATGAGGTGCATACATGCCTGCGCCTGACCGGGAGAGTTCCAATATGACGACAGAATTGAAACCGGACCTGGGATCGCCGGGCACTGCTGTGGTGATCACGGGAGGCGCCTCGGGATTGGGGTTTGCCACGGCGCGAGCGCTGGCTGCGGTGGGACGTCCGGTTGCACTGTGGGATCTCGATGCCACGCGGGCGGCGGATGCGGCTGCACGAGTCACCGCAGAGTTCGGCACGCGGGCGATCGGGCTGGGCGTGGACGTGCGCGATCTCGCCGCGATCGAGGCGGGCGCGCAGGCGACGCTGGCGCAGCTGCCCAACGTCGGTGGGCTGGTGCATTGCGCCGGGATAGTCGACACCGACAGCCTCGATGGCATGACCGAGGAGAGCTGGGATTCTGGTATTGCCGTGCACCTGCGGGCGCTGCCCTTCCTGATCAAGGCGTTCCTGCCCTCCCTCAAGGCACAGCCGGGCTCGGCGATCGTTGCCACCGCTTCGATCAATGCGACGCTCGGCAATGCGGTCAACCCGATCTATTCGGCTGGAAAGGGCGGCATCCTGTCCATCGTGCGTTCGCTGGCCGACCGGCTTGGCCGCGACGGCATTCGCATCAATTCGATTTCGCCGGGCCAGATCCTGACGCCGATGCTGCAGCCATCGGTCGATGCGCTGCCGCAGGGCTACTTCGAAAAGCGCATCCTGCTCGAACGTCTGGGTGCGCCGGAAGAGATCGGCCGGGCAGTGCGCTTCCTGCTGTCGGACGAGGCAAGCTATATCACTGCGGCGGAACTGGTCGTCGATGGCGGAAACATTTCCTCGCAACGATAGGGCTTCAGGGAGAGAGCGGATGGACAAGGATTTTCCGGATGGCGCCACCATCGTATTCGGGGGCAGCGGCGGGATCGGCCGCGGTGTCGCGCTGGAATTCGCGAAGGCCGGCAGCGACGTGGCGGTGGTCTATCGGTCGAAGCGGGACGTCGCCGAAGCGGTTGCGGGCGACATCCGCGCGGCCGGGCGCAACGCCTCGATCCATTGCGCCGACGTGCGCAACCGCGCCGAGGTTCAGGCTGCGTTCGCCAGAGCCGTTGCCGAGCACGGTCGGGTTCATACAGTGGTATGGGGCGCGGGGCCAGTGGTGCCACAAGTGCGCATCGCGGACTGGAGCGAGGAAATGTTCCGCAATTCGATGGAAATCGAGGCGTTTGGCTTCAACAACGCCGTGCATACCGCGCTGCCGCATTTGCGCGAAATGGGTGGGGGCAGCTTCGTTCACCTTGGCAGCGCAGGACATGACTGGTGGCCAGCGCTCGATGGATTGTCGGTCGCGCCGAAGGCCTGCAACGAGGCGCTGATCAAGGGCATCGCCAAGGAAGAAGGGCGCAATGAAATTCGCGCCAATTCGATCCTGGTCGGGGTGATTGACGCCGGTCAGTTTCAGGTGGGCAAGGAAGCGGGCACGTTCACGGCTGAGTGGGAAGCGGCGGTCAAGGAGATGCTGCCGCTCAAGCGGTGGGGGGCTCCGCGCGACATCGGGCAGGCTGCGGTCTATTTCGCATCCGCCCGCGCGAACTATGTTACCGGGCAGACGATTTCCGTGGCGGGCGGCTTTGGTGTCTGACGGCTTGGCGCTGGCGCCGCATATCGTGACAGCCGAGGAGGCTGCGGATCGCGAGGCCTTGCGCCATCTGGTCGCGGCCTATGGCCATGCGATCGACCGGCGCGACTACGCCCTGTTGCGCTTGCTTTATCATGATGACGCGGTGGACGATCACACGCCCTATTATTGCGGTTCGGCCAGCGGCTATGTCGATTGGTTGCCGACCATGATGGCCCATTGGCAAGCGACAATGCATACCGCGTTATCGATGCTGTTCGCCATCGACGGCGACCGCGCCGAGGGCGAGATCACGGCGCGTGCCTGGCACCTGACCGCGGATGGGGCGCGCCAATTCGTGGCGTGGGGCCGCTATGCCGACCAATACCAAAGATGCGAAGGGGTCTGGCGCTTTGCCCGGCGCTCGTTCATCCTCGATTTCAGCGAGGACCTGCCGGCCCCGGCGGGAGGCGATTTCGGCAGCGAGGGCGTGGCCACCGGACGCGCCGGGCCGGACGATCCGGTCCATGCACGGTTGCGGATGTTTGCACGCGCTGGTTGACGCATCGATAGTCAGGTGCGGCAGGCAATGCGGCGAAGGCTTGGCGTTGTAGCCGCGAGCTACCCATTCTCCCCGGCGGCAACCTTCAGGGCAGTGTGATCGCGCTCGAGCGTGTGGATCGCGGCGCGCGCGGCCCATACACCGATGGCTGCAGTCGGCAGCGCGACGCTGAGCCCGATGCGCAGGCCCATCGCGCCGGTCCCGGCGATCCAGTCGCTGACCTGGCCGGCAACCAGCGGCCCAAGCACGGTTGCGAACAAGCCGGTAACCAGCAGGACGATCGCGGTGCCCGTGGCGCGATAGGCGTTGGGCAGCAGGTATTGCAGCCCGGCCATGACCGCGACTGACCAGCCACCGCCAAGCAACCCTGCCGGGACCGCCAGGATGCGAGCCAGGGTAAAGTTGTCGAGCCAGGTCACCACGATGATAAGCAGGGTGCAGCCGCCAAGAGCAAAGGCAGAAAGGCGCATCTGGACAGTTGGATCGTTCCGCCCGCGCCGATCGGCGAGGACGCCGAAGCCGAGCATTCCGGCAAGGCCCGGCAGGCCAAAGCTGAGCGCGAAGGCGGCGCCTGCGTCCCGCGTGGAGAGTCCATAGGCCCGTTCGAACAGGGCCGGTCCCCACATTCCGAAGGTGACACCCGAAAGCGTGCCAAAGGCGAGCAGCGCGGCGAGGTGACGCAGCGATGGCGTGCCAACCAGCAAGCGCAGGGTCGGCCACAGCGGCGGGACCAGCGCGGCGTGGGCCGCGGTCTCGCGCGCCGGTTCGCGCACGATCAGGAAGGTCGCCGCGGCGATGACCAGCCCTGCCACGCCCAGCGCGTGAAATGCGGCGCGCCAATCATACACGGCGGCAATCGCTGGCCCGCCTGCGAAGCCCATCATCTGGCCGAAATAGATCGCTGTTCCGAGCAGGGCGAAGGCGCGGCCACGTTGCTCTACCGGGAAATAGGCGGCGATCAGCGCGGCGGCGGGAGCCTGATAGGCTGCTTCGCCGATGCCGACGCCGACGCGCGATAGCGCCAGCATGGCGGGCGAGGTGGCCATGCCCGAAAGCAGCGTGAAAAAGCTCCACACCGCGCAGCCAGTCGCCACGATCACCACGCGTGAGCGGCGATCCGCAAGCCTTGCGATCGGCAGCGCGAAAACGGTGTAGAGCAGCACGAAGGCCGGGCCCATGAGCGCGCCCATCGCCGCATCGCCAATGCCGAACTGCGCCTTGATCGGTTCTGCCAGCCCCGACATCAGGAAGCGGTCGGCATAGTTGAGCATGGCGACGAAGACGAGCAGCGTCAGTGCGAGCCAGCGGTTGGTGAGCGGACGACCATTCACGCAATGCGTGGCTGCCGTCTGGGCGGTCGGAGACAGGGGGGCGGCCATCCGTCATCAATCCCGCATCTGCCCGCCACCGTTGACGTGCCAGACCTGTCCGTTGACCCAGGCGCCATCGTCGGAAGCGAGAAACGTGACCGCGGCGGCGATGTCCTCGGGTTGGCCCAGTCGGGTGTGAGGCACGGCCTTCAGCCCGCGTTCGACATATTCGTCCGTCAGATGCTGCTTGACCGCCTCGGTCAGGACAAGGCCGGGGCAGATCACGTTGGCGCGCACGCCTTGCTTGCCAAAGCGGGCGGCGACGTGGCGGGCGAGAGCGTGAATCGCGTTCTTGGTCATCGGATAGGCGACCTGCCACGCCGCACCGGCCGAGGCCGCTCCAGACGAGGTATAGATCATCGCTCCGCCGCCGCGTTCGATCAGCCTGGGCAGGGCGGCCTGACTGGCGAGGAAATGGCTCTTGGTGTTGATCGCAAAGCTGGTGTCGAGCACGTCGACCGGGCAATCGAGAATGTCGATGTCTCCGCCGGTGCCACCGGCAAGGTTGGAATGGTAGAAGTCCAGGCCACCATAGGTTTCGATTGCGCAGGCGACGATGGCGGCCTGCGATTCGGCGTTGGTCCCGTCAAGCATCACGCCCGTTGCGGAACCGCCAGCGGCGCGGATGCTGTCGGCTACTTCGAGCGCCCAATCGCCTTGCAGGTCGCCAACCACGACATGCGCGCCTTCTTCGGCGAGTCGCCGCGCGGTTGCTGCGCCAATGCCGCGCCCGCCACCAGCGACGATGCCGACCTTGCTCTTGAGGCCTTTCATCCGTCCATCTCCCGCTTGCTTCGCATAATGCGAAAAAAATGCAATCGAATATTATGCAAATATGGATATATGAGCTGAATAAATGATGCAATAGGGGTGGAAGCGGGATTTTGATTCCGCATTGCTGGGATTTCGATTGACGATCGGCTGGGGCCGCGGTGGTATGCGGGGTGTCGACGTATTCAATTTGGGAAATGCGCATTCCTTTTGCGAATGCGTAGAAAAATGTGTATATGGCAGCGCAAATAGCAAATCTTGGCCAGAATCGCTGGCGATAGAAGGGGAGTTTTACGTGACCGAATTATCGTCCGCGCCGCTCGATGCCCGGTTGAAGCGCGTGTTGCGCCTCATGCCGGCCCCGGTCGGCATCGTCACCAGTTTCGACCCAGCGGACGGACAGCCAGTCGGCCTCGCCATGTCCGCAATGATGCCGGTGTGCCTCGATCCGCCTGCGATGGCGATCTGCGTCAACCGCCAGGGCAGTGCGCATGACGCGATGATCCGCGCCGGGCGCTTCTGCATCAACCTGCTGCACGCCGGGCAGGATCTGCATGTCACGCCGTTTGCCGATCCGGTCGCACGTGAAACCCGCTTTACCCAGGGCGACTGGAAGCAGCACGGCTCGGTCTGGTTCATCGACGGTGCGCCGGCCAACATCTTCTGCACGATCCGCGAACGGGTTCCGTTCGGCACGCACGACCTGTTGGTGGGCGAGGTCGACGATCTGACCGCATCGGGCGGCGACGAGATTGTCGGTTGGGCCAACGGTGCGCTGTGCCGGCCCGCGCCGCTGTGCTGACAGAAGGATTTTGGCATGACCGATGATACGTCACTGCTGGCCCGGATCGACCGACTGGAATCGCTCGATGCCATACGCCAGTTGCCAGCCAAGTATTCGCTTGCGCTCGATATGCGCGATGGCGACGCCTGGGTGAACCTGTTTCCCGAGGACGTGCGGGTCGGCGGCGGCAAGCAGGGGCGCAAGGCGCTGCGCGACTGGTTCGACGAAACCCATTCGATGCAATTCGACGGCACCAGCCACCATATCGGCGGACACGTTATCGATTTTGACGATCCCGACCATGCCCAGGGCGTGGTCTATTCAAAGAACGAGCACGAGTGCGGCGCGGATTGGGTCATCATGCAGATGATGTATTTCGACCAGTACGAACGCATCGATGGGCGCTGGTACTTTCGCCGCCGGTTGCCGCTGTACTGGTACGCCAGCGATCTCAACAAACCGCCGGTGGGCGATCGCAAGATGCGCTGGCCCGGGGTGCCGCCCTATCACGGCAGCTTCCATGACCTGTTCCCAAGCTGGAACAGCTATTGGGCGCGCCAGGGGCAGCCGCATGACGGGCCGGTGGAGCCGCCTGCGCCGCTGGAAAAGTTCATCGAAACGATGCGCCGTGGCGCGCCGCTGCCCAAGCCCCGCGTGCGGAGCTGAGCGCGATGACCGACATCTTTTCGCCGGCTCGACTGGGGGAGCTTGCTCTGGCCAATCGGGTGGTCATGGCGCCGATGACGCGCGATCGCGCCGGGCCGCAGGATGAACCGACCGAGGCAATGGTCGAATACTATCGCCAGCGCGCCGGCGCAGGGCTGATCATAACCGAGGGGACCCAGCCAAGCCCTGCGGGCAAGGGATACTGGCGCACACCGGGCATCCATGAACCGGTGCAGGTGGAAGGCTGGCGCAAGGTCGCCGAGGCCGTTCACGGCAAGGGCGGGCGCATCGTGATGCAACTGATGCATGTTGGCCGGGCGAGCGTGCGCGCCAACAAGGCGGCCACCGCCGAAACGGTGGCGCCAAGCGCCATTCCTTGCCCCGATCCGATTCCCGGCCCCGATGGCGTGCCGGTGCCGACCGAGATGCCGCGCGCGTTGGAGGCGGGGGAGATCCCCGAGGTGATCGCGCAATACGTGGAAGCGGCGCGCAATGCCCGCGAAGCCGGGATCGACGGGGTGGAACTGCACTGCGCGAGCGGATACCTGCCGATGCAGTTCCTCTCGTCCAACTCCAACCAGCGCTGCGATGCCTATGGCGGCTCTGCGGAAAACCGCGTGCGTTTCGTGGTCGAGACACTGTCGGCACTGGCGCGAGCGATCGGGCCGGGGCGCGTGGGCTATCGCATTTGTCCCGGGGTGACCTTCAACGGGATGGCCGATGCCGACCCGGCAGAGACCTATGCCACGTTGCTGCGTGGACTCGACGAACTTGGACTCGCCTATTGCCACCTGATCCATATTCCCAATGCCGGATTTGATTCGCTGGATCTGGTGCGGGCGAATTGGTCGGGGCCGGTAATCGAGAACTGCGGGCTGACTCTGGAACGCGCGCAGGTGGTTCTGGCCGAGGGCAAGGCCGATGCGGTTTCGTTCGGGCTTCCGTTCATCGGCAACCCCGATCTTGTCGAGCGGTTCCGCAAGGGCGTGGCGCTGGCCAAGGCGGATCGCGGCACGTTCTACACCGGACATGGCGACGATGCCCGCGGCTATACGGACTATCCCCGGATGGAGGATTGCAAGTGATGGAGATGCGCCTGGACGGCAAGCGCGCGGTCGTGACTGGCGGCGCACAGGGGATCGGCGCGGCGATAGCGCGGCGGCTGGCTGCGGAGGGCGCGACCGTCGCGATACTCGACCTTGCTGGCGACAAAGCCGAAGCGGTGCTGGGCGCGCCGCATATCGGCGTGGCCTGCGACGTATCCTGCAGCGAATCGGTGGACGCAGCCTTTGCCGAAGTGGCGCGCAGGCTCGGCGGCGTGGACGTGCTGGTGAACAACGCCGGCATAGGAAGCGCCCCGGATGACGGGATGTCCGAATACTATGCCGGGCAAGCCGCGCAGGCAGCGGGTGACAAGAGCGCCCATGCCGACCAGACAATCCATTGCACCGATCAGGGGTGGTCGCGCGTGCTGGCCGTCACACTGGACGGGACGTTCCGGTGCAGCCGCGCAGCGGTGCGGATCATGGCAGCGCAAGGCGGCGGGGGTTCGATCGTCAACATCGGCTCGACCGCCGCGCTCGCCGGCAACGGACCAGTGCCCTATGTCACCGCCAAGGCCGCAGTGCTGGGCCTGACGCGGGCCATGGCGCGCGAGCTGGCCCCGCGCGGCATCCGCGTCAACGCGGTCAATCCCGGCGCGACCGAGACGCCGATCTACGCGCCGCTGCCGCAGGAGGTAAAGGATGCAGTGGCGGCAGACAGCCTGCTGAAGCGACTGGCGAGCCCCGACGAAGTGGCTGGTGCGGTCGCGTTCCTCGCCGGGACGGACGCCAGCTTCGCGACAGGCAGCACGGTTAACGTGAACGGCGGCGCCTGGTTCTCCTGACGCGACCTAATCCCGACAATCTACCGACATTTCAGTAGTGCCCCGACCGAATCCGTGCGGTATCTGTCGGGGCATTTTTGCGCCATTATGGCATCCCATTTCCCTCTATACGAACGGTAAATGCATCATAAAGGCACGTTTGCGTATTTGCGGTTGCTAAAACTTACGCAAATGATATTCGAGGTGAACAACAAACAGTTGGGGGAGTCGAAATGAAGAGCCAGTCCTGTGCCCGCGCGCCCATGCAGTTGATGATCGGCGCCAGCCTGTTGGGCCTGTCCGTTCCTGCCTTTGCCAATGAGGCCGAAAAGCCCGCTGACAACGACGGCGCCAAGCTGGAAGAAATCGTGGTTACCGCGCAGAAGCGCGAGCAGAACCTGCAGGTCGTACCGGTCGCCATCACCGCCATCAGCGCGGACAAGGTGGAGCAACTCGGCATCAAGGATGCCCATGATCTCTCTGCCATGGCTCCGAACGTGACCGTCATGCAGGGCACCACCAACGCCAATGCCGCGGTGATCTCCATTCGCGGCATTCCGACTCCGGCCAGCGAGACCTTCGGCCTCGACACCGCCAACGCGCTGTATATCGACGGGGTCTACATCGCCCGCTCTGGCGGCAGTGCCCTCGACGTGATCGACGTGGAGCGGGTCGAAGTGCTGCGCGGCCCGCAGGGCACCCTGTTTGGCCGCAACACCACCGGCGGCGGCATCGCCTTCATCTCGCGCGCGCCGTCCAAGACCTTCAAGCTCAAGGCCGAGGCCGGCTATGGCAACTACGATGCGTTCAACGGCAAGATCACGGTCGATCCCGGCCAGATCCTCGGCGTATCGTCGAGCTTCACCTACAGCCACCGTGAGCGTCACGGCGTGGTCGACAATCTCAACGAGCCCGACAACGCCAAAGACCCCGGAGCGCGCAAGAGCGACAGCGTGCGCGCCGCATTGAAGGCGGACATCGGCACATCCGGGTCGATTCAGTACATCTTCGACTGGAACCGTACCAACGCTTCACCGATCAATTTCCAGCTGACCAACGTTTCCGATGGCACGTTTCGCGCGCCCATCGTCGTCGATGGAACGCCTCTGGTCGTATCCCAGCAAGCGCCGGTTCAGCAGTATCTGACCGGGGTGACGTTCGCCGACCCGCGTTGCGCCGCGCTGGCTGCGCCGACCAGGCAGTGGCGCAACACGGTCTGCAACGACATCAACAGTCGCTCGCTGGACGAAACCTGGGGACACAACCTCCAGATCCAGAACGATTTCGGCCCGCTCAAGGTGAAATACACTGCCGGCTGGCGGATCTGGCACAACGACAGCGTGACCGACCTCGACGGCATGGGCGCCTTCACCGGGCGGCAGTTCACCAAGACATCGCTGTTCAACGGCTTCCCTTCGGCGCTGTTGCAGAACCTTGGCCTGCCCGCGGCGACGGCGGGCTTCCTGTCGACGCTTTCGGTGCCGACGGTGCAGCAGAACCTGTTCGACACCAACAACAAGCGTCGGCACCAGCAGTTCAGCCAGGAACTGGAATTTTCGGGCCAGACCTCGAACCTCGACTGGGTGCTGGGGGGCTTCTACTTCTGGGAGAAGGGTTCCGAATACAACCCGCAGAACAGTGGCTTTGTGCTCGATACCAATTCTGCAGTGTTTGGTGACCAGGCCTTTGTCGGCGTGTTGCAGGGGCTCGGCTTCCCTGCAGCGCAGGCCGCGATTTTTGCGCCGCTTCTCGCCCCATCATTCCGCGCCACGAACCCGGCGCAATACCGTCTGGTGCAGACGCTGTCGGTGCTGAACTATACTGCCAGCGCGGAAAGCACCGCAATTTATGGGCAAGCGACCTACTATCCCGGCGGGCGCGACAGCGGTCTGCGGCTGACCGCTGGCGGTCGCTACACCTGGGACAGCAAGGCGATGACGCGCGCTCAGAACGGTGCGGCGCCGCTCGCCGTACCCGAGGCAGGCTCGGCGAAGTATCGCAAGTTCACCTGGAACCTGATGGCGGGCTACGATGTGGCAGAGGGCGTGAATGTTTACGGCCGCATCGCCACCGGCTATCGCTCGGGCGGGTTCAACGCGCAGGATCCGTCCGTCAACGGTGTGCTGCCCTCGTTCCGCCCGGAAAGCCTGACGTCCTACGAAGTGGGCTTGAAGTCTGAGCTGTTCAATCGCCGGGTGCGTTTCAACCTTGCCGGCTTCTATAACGAATACAAGGATCTGGCGCTGACTGTGCCGATCACCAATGCGGCGCCCGGCACCTTTGCCACGCGCGTCACCAACGCCGGCAAGGTGACCTACACCGGTATCGAGGCGGAACTGACGGCCGTGCTGACCGACAATTTCACCTTCGAAGGCAACCTCGGTTACGTCGATGTGAAATTCAAGGAGTTCCTGGCCGGGCTGCCCGCCTCGGGCGCGGCCACCATTGTCAACATCGCCTCGATCGCAAAGGCCAGCTACACTTCGCCCCTTACCGCAAGTGTGGCGCTCAACGCGCAGTTCCCCATCGGCGACAAGGGGATGCGGGCGGTCGGCCGGGTGAGCTATACCTACGAGGACGGCAAGTACAGCTTCCCCAACAGCCTGTCGGCGCCGTACAATGACATCCTGAGGGGCGACAACCGCAACATCGTTGACGCCCAGATCGGGCTGGACCGCATTCCGCTCGGCACTGGTGAAGCTTTCGCCCGGCTCTGGGTCAAGAACCTCACCAATCGGCACGATCTTGTCCGCGCGATCGATTTTGGCGCGCTGGGTTTTGGCGGCGGCTTCTACGCTGATCCCCGCACCTGGGGCGGGACGGTCGGTGTGAAGTTCTGATCCGCATGATCGCGCGGCCGCGCCGCGCGTTTCGTAAAATGGGGCGGCGGTCTGGTGACTGCCGCCCTTTTTTTGCCTTTGGTGCTCAGCCCGCGACGGTGAATCCGCCGTCGACAGCCAGCGTCTGGCCGGTAATCCAGCTGGCGGCGGGACTGGCAAGGAACAGGATCGCCTGTGCGATATCGTCCGGTTCGCCCAGTCGGCCTAGCGGTGTGCGCGCAAGCGTGGGCGCGGTCCAGGCGTCCTGCGCGAAAGTGCCCGCGGTCATGCCGCTGCGGGTGAGGCCGGCCGCCACGGCATTGGCGCGCACGCCGCGTGATCCCCAGTGCGCCGCCATCGTGCGGGTGAGGCCGACGAGGCCGGTCTTGGCCGCACCGTAGCCGGGTACCACCGGAATGCCGAAAAAGCTGCTCATCGAGGCGATGCCGATCACCGAACCGCCCCCCGGAACAACGCTTTGTGCCAAAAGGTCGACAGTTCTCCGGGCCATGCGGAACGCGCCGTTGAGCAACATGGCGACCGAGCGGTCGAAGACGTCGGGCTCCCACTCATCCAGCCCCAGCGAGGGCAGGGCTATCCCGGCATTGTTGACCAGAACGTCAAGCCTGGGCAGCGATGCCGCGATCGCATCGATCTGGTCCGGTCGTTCGACGTCGAGTTGGAGGTAGCGGTACCCGGAAAGGTCGACGTCGTATTCAGTCGCGCTGGCGCGGGTGCCGGTAATCGTCACTTCCGCGCCGGCTTCGCGAAAGCGCGCAGCGGTGGCGGCGCCGATGCCGCTGGTGCCCCCGGTGACGAGGATCTGCGCCCCGGAGAAATCGTGCCGTGGTCCCATCGTGTCAGATCCTTTCCACTTCGATCCAGGCGGTTTCGGCTGCGGAGCGGCGGCAGGCGTCGAGAATGGCCTGATTGGCGGCAGCATCGCGGAAATCGCCCGTCGCATCAGGCAGCGGCGGCGCGATGCCGAGGATGCGGGCCTTCACCTGCGTGAACAGTTTTGCATAGGGCGCAACGTCAAAGCCCTGGCTGTGCCAGCGGTCCATCTCGGTCTGCACCAGATCGCTGATGGGGAATGGCTGGGGTGCCGGGTTGGTGAGTTCGGCGGGCATGGCCACCTGCCGCATACCCGCCGAATCCTGCACCCAGACCTGCTCGGGATCACCGAAGGCCGCGCCCGATTGAATCCATGCCGCACCATTTGCACCCGCGACCTTGGTCGACATGACGAAGGGACCAGGAAAGCAGAGGGCGGCTTCGAGTACGCCCATGCACCCCCCGGTCGTGCGGAACTGCACGTTGTAATAATCGTCCGAAGTTTGGGTTGGGCGACCCGTAGCGAGTTTGCGCAGAACGCAGCTGACTGCGGCGACCTCGCCCACCGTGACGCGGGCCTGATCGATCATGTGCGTGCCGAAAGCGCCAAGAAAGCCTCCCCCTTGCGCGGCGTCGAGCCACCAGTCAGCGAGCGGTTCGGCCTGATCGCCGCCAGGTTGCTGGTAGATGCGGTGAAACATCAGCGGTCGGCCGATCGCTCCTGACCGAACAACGCGGGCGAGCAGGGCCTGTGCGCTGTCGAAGCGGAATTCGGCGCCGAGTGCGTGAACGACTTCGGCTTCCTCAGCGGCGGCGAGCATCTCGCGCGCTTGCGCAAGATCGCGGGCGAAGGGCTTCTCGCAGACTACGGCGCGGCCTGCTGCGATGGCCTGCATCACGGGCGTGATATGCGCGTGCGGCGGGGTGGCGACAGTGACGAGACGGATTGCCGGATCGTTGGCCAGAACGCTGGGCAGGTCGTTGGCGGCCAGCGGGATGCCGAGCGGCGCGGCGCGGGTGCGCGTCTTTTCAAGATCGCGACCGATGATCGCACGGACATCGAACCCGGCATCGCGCAGTGCGCGAACGTGAGTGAACAGGCCGAAGCCGGTGCCGACAACGGCTGCGCCGATGGTTTCGCTGGTCATGATGTTCCTCTTGCCTTGGCGAGCAGGGCGCGCGTCGCGTCGGCCCAATCGCGCGCCAGTTCCGGCAGCGGCTGGGTATCCTGCCTGGTGTGAAAGACTTCGATCGCAATCGGTACGGCGGCGCCGATACGATCGAGCGTCTGGACGAGGCCGACGACGTCGAGGTCGCCTTCGCCGGGTAGCAGCCGCGCGGTCATCAACTCGTGCCACAGGTCGGGTTGGGGTGCGGCGGGGGCATCGCACAACTGGACCGAGTGGATGCGGCTTCCGGGAATCTCGCCCAGTTCGTCGAGCGTCGCGCCGCTCCGGAAGAAGTGCCAGGCATCGATGGTAAGGCCGCCATTCTCGCGTCCCGCGTCCCGCACGATCTGCCATGCCTGCGCGAGCGAACGGATGCCACCGACCGGAAGCCATTCGATCTGCGCCTTGAGTCCATGGTCCGCAGCAAGATCGCAAAGCGCGGCAAACCCGGCTGTGGCTTCCTCGACCGGGGTGGGGCTTTCCGAGAGGTCGATCGCGGTGACCGATTGCGCACCGATCCGCGAAGCCGTCTCCACCACGCGTGCGGGGGTCAGGCGGCGCAGGAAGTCGGTCAGGCCAGCGATCTGATCCACGCGGCCTTGTCGGTCGTGCCAGCACCCGACGCAGTCGATCTCGGTAACGACCAGGCCGGCATCGGCGATGCGTGCGGCAATGTCGCGGTCGGGCATTCCCTGCTCCTCAAGCCGCCAGATGTCGCCCGGTTGAAGCGAGATTCCGCGAAATCCGGCGTCGGCCAGCGGGGCGAGGCGATCGAGCAAGGGCGTGCGCACTACTGGGGAGGAGCAGAACACCAGGTCGGCAGGGGTAAGGGGCGTGTTCATCGCGATCAGTCCACGAACTGGCCGGTTTCAACGACCGTCGTCGGATCGAGTGCGGCGAGACCCCGGGCCTCGAGTTCGGCGAGCGGCAAACGCCACAAGCGGACCGGGGCGGTAGCCTGGGTCTGTACGAAGCGCAGCCCCCAGATGCCGCGTTCGTGACCATAGGAATTGAGCCAGTTGCCGGACAGGCCGGGATCATGTTCGGCAATGATCACGCGCACGGTGCCGTCGGCTTCGGCCGTGTGACGGGTGTTGTTGATCCAGCCGTTTCCGTCCTCGAACGTGTCGAGGTTTTCCTGCCAGACATTGCAGAGCTGGAAGTTCCAGTATTCGCAAGGCGGCGGAACGAATTCGAGCACCAGCGCTTCGTCCGTCGCCTTTTCCCAGCCGCCGAAGGCGACGTGGCGATCGGGGACGCCGCCATTCGAGAGGTACTGTGCGCGGCTGTAGTCAAGCCGGTTGAGCTGTGCGGCGAAGTTGCCCTGGCCACCCTGCCACCAGTTGCGCACAAGTTCGGCGTAGCCAAGTACGGCCTGCGCCGTCCACGCCAGACCATTGGCGATCAGCGCCGGGGTGACGGGTTCGGGCGCAGCCGCGTCCAGTCGCGCTATGGTCATCGCGGGTGCCTCCTCGCGAGTCCGGTCGCTCCAGACCAGGCGGATCAGGATGCAGTTGGTTTCCGGGGTAAGGCGCAGCCAGTTGTGTCCAGGCCCGGGATCGGATTGAGCGAGTATCACCTCGAAGCTGCCGTCCGGAGCGACCTGCATCTGGCCCGAATGGAGGAAGCCGGTGGTCTTGAGGTTCGAGGGATCGAAGCGGGTGAGGCCGCCCAGACCCTGCGGCGCCCAGTCTTCGGCGCCCGGCGTGGCCGGGGCGGGGCAAGTGCACAGGGCCATGACGAAATAGGGAATCGTGCCCCGCGTACCGGTGATGCGATAGTCCCGCGCGGTGTCGAACTGGCACATCAGGTGATCCTGATCGACCGTCTGCACGTTGATCGACTGGCGCCAGACCATGTCGCGCAGCCGCGGGCGGGTCGGTTCGGCGTTTTCGATCAGGCGCTCCATGCTGGAGCGGGTAAGCCGCGTCATGAAGCGATACCATTCTGCCCGGTCGAGATCGGAAAGCGGGCCATCGATGGCGGCGATGTGGCGGCCGGCCAGCTTGAGCGTGTCGCAGAAATCGTCCCACGCTTGTCCCGAGACAAGGCGCTGGCTGGCGATATCGGGTGCAGCGGACATGGTCAGTTCTCCTGCTTCACGGGGAAGCGGTCGTAGTAGAAGGCGAAGCGGCGACGCAGGGCAGGCACGTCGACGCCGAACACGCCTTCAAGGTCGTAAGCGACCTTGCCGTGAGCATGGCGCGGGTTTTCGGCAAGGTAGCCGAGCAGGCGCGCCTCGATCTCTGGCAGCAGGTCCAGGCCGGCAAGCGCATAGATGCGGCGGGCCATGCCCTCCTGATCGGCCATGTAGTCGTGGAACGGCACGTCGAGCGATTGTTCCGGGCTCCACGCCGCACGTTGGGCGACGCATTCGCGCAGCAGCTTTTCGATGCGATCCGCCCACAGACGGGCGAGTGCGGGCGGATCGATGACCGAGCGACGGGTGCGATCGGAATAGCCGAGCATGGTCGTCAGCGAGCGTAGGACGTCGATCGGGTCGCGGTGAGTCACGACCATCGTCGCATCGGGAAAAACCGCCTTGATCGCGGCGAGGTTTTCCATGTGTTGGGGCGACTTGAGCAGCCAGCGGCGGCGGCCGGGCTGGCCCGGTGCGGCTCCCCGCTGCCAGGCGAGGACTTGAAGCACCTTCTTCTCGTAGGCATAGGATACGGTTCGGTCGTGCGCGAGGTAGTGGCTCGTCCAGCGCGGCAGGCGGGCGGAAAATTCCCAACTGTAGCAGTTCATGTCCATGAACAGCAGTTCATTGTCTTCGTGGATCTCGTTCGCCGCCATTTCGTGCATCGCCGCCATGTGCGGGACGAGCGCGCCGAAAGCGCCCCAGTAGGCCGCGGAGCGGGCGATGCGCGGATCGGAGACGCCCTTGGGTACGGGTGCGGCGGGCACCGGTTCTTCCGATTCCCACAGCGTCAGCGCGTTGAGCCGGTCATCGCGCGACAGCCAGTTGACGAGGTGCGTGGTGCCCGAACGCGGCAGACCGGCGATGAAGATCGGTCGATCGATCGGCACGTCCAGGATCTCGGGGTGGCGGCGGACAAGGTCTTCGATCCGCAGGCGGTTGGCCATGGCCCGGACCGCCTGTTGCAACACGAAGATGCGGCCTCCGCGGGTCAGGCCGTCATCTTCTTGAAGCGCGGCGAAGATGACAGCGAGCCGTTCACGAAAGCCGGTCTCGGGGCCGAAGTCGGCGAGCCCCGTTTCAGCCATCGCGCGGGCGAGGGCCTGTTCGGCGGTGAGCGGACAAGGGAAGTCGGCGGGGCCTTCGCGCCAGGCGGCCAGCGCTGGCGTCACCACAGGATCGGCCATGTCGTCGATGCGGATGATCGGTGGAGATCGTGTCATGCTGCCTCGGTGAAGGTCAGGATCACTTTTGCCGCACGGGCGCCATCGGCTGCCGTGGCGAGGGCTTCGTGAAAGCGGGAAAAGGCGAAACGGTGGCTGATGAGCGGTTCCACGTTGTGTTGTCCGGCGGCCAGCATGGCGACGGCTTCGCCAAATTCGGCCGCGCGAGAATCCGCGATGGAACCGGAGACCGTGATTTCGTTGGCCATCATTCGCCACAGATCGAGCGACAGCGGTTGGTGATGCAAAGCGATCACGGCGATCCGGGCACGATATTTGGCCACGGCCACGACTTCGGCGAGAGCGGCGGCTGAACCGGCGCAGTCGATGAAGGCATCGGTTGCAACGAAGGGAGCGCCGAAACGGGCGCCTGCTCCATGGAAGCGCGCGAGGGCGGTTGAAAGCGGCTCGTCATCGACATTGATCGCCAGCGCCGCGCCAAGCGCGCGGGCGCGTTCGAGCCGTTCGGGCACGCGATCGAATATCGCGATGTCCCGCACGCCGATGTGACGGAGCATGATCACGGTGCACAGGCCGATCGGGCCGGCGCCCAGAATGGCCACTTTGTCCTGCGCGGTGATCCGGGCGACGCGCAGCCCGTGGAGGCCGACCGAAAGTGGCTCCGCCAGCGTTGCCTCTGCGAAGGTGAGGCGATCGGGCAGCGGGAACAGGGTTTGCCCGAGTTCGGCGGCGGATACGCGGACATAGGGAGCCATCGCACCATCGGGACCGCCGCCGCCAATGAAGGCGCGATCCGGGTTGACCGCGACGCGCAGGCCTGGAGAGATTCCGGACACGCCGTGGCCAACCGCTGCG
Source organism: Pseudomonadota bacterium (assembly GCA_018241045.1). Taxonomy (GTDB): domain Bacteria; phylum Pseudomonadota; class Alphaproteobacteria; order Sphingomonadales; family Sphingomonadaceae; genus Novosphingobium. The sequence goes on from JAFEEP010000119.1 coordinate 23,598, forward strand.
ACGGTGCCGGCGAATTCGTGCCCGATGGGCAGAGGCTCGCCGAGTGGTTCGGCCCCGCCAAGACCACCGTTGGCGATATAGCCGAGGTCGCTGCCACAGATGCCGCAGGCGGCCACGCGCACCAGCGCCTCGCCGGCGCCGCAGACCGGGACCTGCACGGTATCGAGCCGCACATCGGCCGGGCCGTGGACGCGGGCAAGCTGCATCTTGGCAGGCGGGGCGTCCAATGCGGTCATCGCGCTCTCTCTCTCCAAGCCAGGCCGGAATCGCCGGTCGCATTGCCATGGTATACTTGATAGTATATTTTGCAAGGACGTTTACGTCGGGCTATCGACAGGGCAGGGAGGACAGGTGAACGCGAACGGACAGAATGGCGCGAGCGGCGCAAAATCCCGGCTGGCGGGTGGGCAAAGGGGCCGTCCATCGGCTGAGACGACGCGATGGCGGATGGCGCAATTGCTGGAGGTTGCGCGCGCCATTTTCGTGCGGCGCGGCTATCGCGCCACGACCATGGATGAAGTGGCTGCTGCTGCCGGGGTGACCAAGCGCACACTCTATGCATGGCATCGCGACAAGGAGGCCTTGTTCCGGGCTTGCGTGTTGCTCGGGGCAGAGCGCTTTCCGCGGCTTGAGCCGGACGCTGCGGGCGATCCGGCCGACGCGCTTGAACGCTATGTCGTTGAACTGCACGACGAGCTTACCCGTGAAGACAGCTTTGGCATGGGCGCCCTGTTCCTGCGCGAAGCTACGGATTTTCCTGAGCTTGCTGGATCGATCCAGCGTGGGCATCTCGACTACATGATAGCGCCTTTGGCTGCGTTTCTTCGCCGACATACCCTGGAGGAGGAAGGCTCGGTCGAGCGCACGATGCTGTTCGTGGCCATGGCGCTGTCGCCGCTGCACAATGCGATGCTGGTCGGGATGGCGCTGCCCTCGCCCGCTGATGTGCTGGCTCATGCAAGGCGTTGCGTCGGAATTTTTGTTGGCGGAAGTCGGGATGGATGATCCGGTTTCGGCATTCATGCATCAATGTTTTACGCATAGATTGATAATGGCAATTATATGACTTTATATTGCGTAGATAATCATGGCAATATGTGACGAATCATGATCGTCGCTCCATGCCGGAGTGGCCGGGAGAGAGCCGATGACAGCCACGCTGGAAGACCTTGCCATCCGCCTTGCCGCGCTAGAGGACAAGGAAGCGATCCGCGCGCTCAAGGCGCGCTACCTGCGCGCCTGCGACCTGAAACAACCCGAAGTGGTGCGCGATTGCTTCCTCCCCGGCTCGGTGCGGATCGCTTACCAGAACTTCCCCGAATTCACCGATCGCGACGCCTTTGTCGAAGTGTATCGGTCAATGGGTTGTCAGCCAGGCGTCTACGATATCCATCATGCGACCAACTGGGAAATCGACCTGATCGATGCAGACCACGCTGTCGGCAAATGGTCGCTCAATTTCCGCACGATCCTGACCGGGCCGCGTCAGGTGGTGCGGCTGGCCGTGGAATACGAGGATGTCTACCGCAAGCAGGACGGGCGCTGGTGGATCGCCGAAAGCGTCAGCCGCGTAACCTCGATGCTGACCGAGCAGGTCGGCGAGGACGGCAGTGTGACCGTCGCGGTACTGGCTGAACCCCCGACAGGTTGATCAACGTGCCGGCGGACGCCGATCGAGTGACGTGCGGATACCGGTTATCAAGTCTCTCCATATGCGCAATGATCAACCATAATATCATATTGAACGCACTTTGCGTTATGATATGGCTAATAATCTACGAATTAATGAGATGGGATTCGGCTGATGATCGACTATGGACTGCATGGCAAGGTTGCGCTGGTCACCGGCGCGGGCGGGGGCATTGGCCGCGCTGCGGCGCTCGCTTTCGCCCGCTCCGGGGCGAGCGTGATGGTCAGTGACATGAACGACGATGGTGGACTTGAAACCGTTTCGCTGATCGAGGCTGCGGGTGGCAACGCTGCTTTCGTGCACTGCGACGTGGCTGACGCGGGCGAAGTGAAGGCGATGGTTGCCGCAACGGTCGACAGGTTTGGCGGGCTCGACTGCGCATTCAACAATGCCGGCATCAACCGCCTGGGCGATGATGAATACGACGACGCAATCTGGGAGCGCAACATCGGCATCAACCTGTCGGGCGTGATGCGCTGCATGCGTGAGGAAGCCGAGGTCATGCTGGCGCGTGGCGGCGGCGCGATCGTCAACACCGCCTCGATCAACGGGCTGGTCGGCAATCCCAGCCAGCCGGCCTACGTCGCGGCCAAGCATGGTGTGGTCGGGCTGGCCCGACACGGTGCGCTGCGCTGGGCCAAGGCGGGTATCCGAGTCAATGCGGTGTGTCCCGGCGTGATCGCGACCCCGATGACCGCGCAGTACATGGGCGATCCCGACATGGTGGCGCTGCTCAATTCGATGACGCCGATGGGGCGGGTTGGCGCCGCCGATGAAATCGCCGAAGCCGTGGTCTGGTTGTGCTCGCCCGCGGCCAGTTTCGTCACCGGCCACGCGATGGTCGTCGATGGCGGCGCCACGGCGTTCTGATCGGTTCACGCCTCAGGCGAGCGCCTGCCTGAGCCTCGCCCCGGCGCGGTCGATGTAGGGCAGGGCGTCCGGCACGGCTTCGAACATCGAAAAGAAGCCGTGGATCATGCCTGCGGCCAGCTCGGTTTCGACCGGCACTCGTGCAGCCTCCAGCGCCGCTGCATAGGCGAGGCCCTCGTCGCGCAGCGGATCGTATTGCGCGACCAGCACCGTCGCCGGGGGTAAACCGCCAAGGTTTTCATGCCGCAGCACTGCGGCGTGCACGTGCGGGTCGCTGTAGTCACCGAGATACTGCGCCCAGAACCACTGCATCATCGCGGTGGACAGGAAATAGTCACCGGTGCCGTTTTCGGCATTGGAGGCGTTGTCGAAATCGGTGTCGGTCACCGGATAGATCAGCAACTGGTGGCGAAGTGCGGGGCCGTTCTCGTCGCGTGCACGGATCGCTACCGCCGCGGCAAGGTTGCCGCCCGCACTGTCACCCGCGACGGCAAGGCGCTGGGCATCGACACCAAGCTCGCTGGCGTGTTCAGCCGCCCAGAGCAGAGCGTCGTAGCAATCGTCGAGTGGGCCGGGAAACTTCGTTTCGGGGGCGAGGCGATAATCGACAGAAAGGACCGCCGCGCCGCTGGATCGCGCGAGTGCGCGGCAAGTGGCATCGTGCGATTCCAGATCGCCGATTACCCAACCGCCGCCGTGGAAGTAGAGCACAAGCGGCGGGTTCTTGCCCGCGCCTTCGGGCAGGTAGAACCTGCCGGCGATCGTGCGGCCGGGCAGGGCGAGCGACAGGTCACGAACTTTCTCCACGGCGGGAGGCGGTCCCATCTGCATCGGCTTGTTGAGCGCGCGCAGCGCCTCCGGCGTCACAGTGGCATAATCCACTGGCGGCATCTGGGCGAAGAAACCAAGCAGGGCTTCGACCTGGGGGTTGAGTGTCATTGTTTGAAACTCTCCGTCGATCAGCCGAATTGCGCGGCGATTTCCGCGACAGCTGCGGCAATGTCGTTACGACGATAGCCGAGCATGGCGGTTTCCGCTGCATCGGGTTCATAGAAAATGGTGTTGCCGCGCCCTTGCGGGATCGCAACATCGGGCAGCAGCGGCAGTTCCTCGTCACGCTCCTCCACAGTCACCTTGTTGCCGACCGCATCGAAGAACAGTTGAAAGTACTGCCGGAACGAGAGGTTTTCGTCTCCGACGAGATAGGCCTTGCCCGGCTCGCCGCGCAGCAGCGCGCCTTCGATCGCTTCGGACAGCGAGCGGAACGACATGAAGTTGGTGCCGCCGGTCGGGGCAAAATGCGCGATCGGGATCAGGCCCTTGGCCCATTGGACATAGGGTTCGAAGATCGCGCTGGAAAGGCCGGGGACCGTGCCGACCATGAAAGGCGCGTTGACGCTGACAACATCGTAGCCGGGGCGGCCTTCGGCGCGTGCCCCTTCGCAGGCGGCAAGGCGCGACTGGATATAGACGTTGCCCGCAACCAGTTCGGGCGCGGCCTGCGGATAGAAGCTGCCAAGCTGGATCGCGCGCTTGACCCCTGCCTCGCGCGCTGCGGCAAAGAAGGCGGGCAACGCGACATGGTTGGCCTTGTGCAGCCATGCGGCAAAATCTTCGCCCGGCGGCACGTGGCGCGGATCGTTGCCAGCGGCGAACACTACCCAGTCGAAGCCGAGGAGGCGGTCGGACGTGAAATCGCCGGCAACGTAGTCACCCTGCAGGAAGCCAAGCGCCGTTAGTGGCGTACCCGCGGGCGCGGCTTCGCCGCGGCCGGTGATCGTAACGTCATGGCCCCGGGCCGCGAGGTGGAGCGCGGCATGGCCGCCAAGTGCGCCGGTTCCGCCGACAACGAGGACTTTCATCAGGTTCTCCCTTGGTATTGCGGGTTCGCCACGGGCAGCGGCGCTAAATCGGGGCTGCGGCGCAGCAGGTTGCCACCATCGACGGCGATGCATTGCCCGGTGATCCAGGCGCTTTCGTCACCCGCGAGAAAGCGGACCGCGCCTGCCATGTCGTCCGCCTCGCCCAACCGGCCGAGCGGGTATTCGGGCAGGAAGGCGTCAGCCGCGCCGCCATCGAACATCGCCTGGGTGGCGCCGGAGCGGGTAAGGCCGGGACGGATTGCATTGACGCGCAACCCCGAGGGGCCAAGTTCGTCCGCCGCCATCCGCACCAGTCCTTCAAGCCCGGCCTTGGCGACGTGATAGGCGGCAAGGTGGCGGAAGGTCAGTTGCGCTGAGCCGGATGACAGGCAGACGATCGACCCGCCGGGCCGCATCAGCGGTGCGGCGTGGCGGATGACATGGAACGTGGCGACGACATTCGTTTCGAATGCATCGCGCAGGTCCTGGGCCGTGTGTTCGATCAGCGGCTTGAAGGCGCCGCCACCGACCGTCGCATAGGCGATGTCAAGGCGCCCAGCGATGTCGTGCGCGTGCTGGAGCGCCCCGGCGACGGCGGCCTCGTCCAGCGCGTCGCCGCACAGTTCATGGACCTCGGCTCCGGTTGCCTGTTCCCGGATGCGCGCGGCGACCTGGGTCAGGGCATCGGCGCGACGCGCCATGAGCGCGAGGCGGGCGCCGTCACGCGCCAGTTGCAGCGCGCAGGCTTCGGCGATGGCGCCGGTGGCCCCGGTGATGAAGGCGGTGCGACCCGAAAGCGGGCCGCTCACGCTGCGCCGCCGACGTCGCGGACAGGCCGGGTTTCCTCCCAGTCGACGATCAGCTCGCGACGGACAAATTTCCAGCCAGAGGCTTCGCGCTGCCAGCGGTCCTGGTAGCGGATCGCCCAGACCAGCAGCAGGTCACCACCGTCCGGCCCGCCGAGGCGATGTTCGGCGGTGGAACGGGTCTCACCCTGTGCGGTATCGCCGGAAACCTGCAGGTCCTGATCATGCACGATGTGGCGTGTCGCCTTGAATGCCCGGGCGAGGTGGTCGATCGAACCAAGGTTGGCCTCAAGTCCCTGGATGGCGAAGCCGGGGCCGACGATCTCGACGTCGTCAGCCAATACCGCCCGCCAGCAATCCTTGTCGCGGCGGTCGGCGCCGATGGCGTAGGTTTCGGCGGCGCCGCGCAGCGCGGCAAGGTCCTGGGCGGCGGTCATGCGGTGGCCCCTGGAATTACGATGCCGTTGCCGCTGATCAGCGGGGTGTTGGTCCAGTCACCCTGCGGCGTGCGATACCATCCGGCTGCTGCCAGCGCGCCTCCATCGACGTGAATCGCCGTGCCGGTCACCCATGCGGCGAGCGGGCTGGCGAGATAAAGCGCCGCACCCGCGCAATCAGCTGGCTGGCCGAAGCGGCCGAGCGGAATCCAGCGTTCTTCGTGGGTGCGGTTCTGCGGCGGGATGACATAGTCGAGCGCCAGCTGCGGGGTGTCGGTGGTTTCCGGTGCGATGTCGTTCACGCGGATGCCTTCGGGGGCCAGTTCAAGCGCCAGGCTCTTGGTGAAGCCGGTGACGCCCCATTTTCCGGCGGCATAGACGGTGCAGCCGGGGATGCCGCGATGGGCTTCGATCGAGGTGACGTTGATGATCGAGGCGCCCGGCGCCGACTTGCGCAGCAACGGGATCATCGCGCTGGTGATGCGCAGCAACTGGCCCAGGTTGGTGTCGAGGATTTCGTCGACCTGATCTTCGGACAGCGTGGCGAAGGGCTGCGCGTGGACGAAGTGACCGACATTGTTGACCAGCACGTCAAGCCTGCCCGTTTCGGCGGCGATGCGCTGGGCCAACATCTGTCCGACGCCGCGCTGGCGCACGTCGCAGCGGATCACGCGGGCCGAGGGGATGGCCTGTTCCACAGCCTCGGCGTTGGCCGGGTCAATCTCGGCGATGATCAGCCGTGCGCCCGCCGCAGCGAAGGCTTCGGCGATGGCGCGGCCGATCCCGGCGCCGCCACCGGTGACGAACACGGTCTTGCCGGCGAAGTCGAGCGCCGTTGCGGGCGAAAGGCTGGCGGTCATGGCCTGCGATTTTCCTCTCCAAAGAACCGATGCTGCCGAATGATTCGGTGCAGCGGCTAGCAGTTTTTACGCATCTTGAGTTTTGGATTGATTCTTGTCAACAGGATGCGCAGGAGATGGATTGACTGGTCGCTAGATGCCGGGTTGCTCGGCGGGGATGTAGACGACCAGTCCGTCGAGTTCCTCGCCAAGCTGGACCTGGCAGGAAAGGCGGCTGTTCGGGCGGATTTCGACGCCGTCGATTCCCTCCAGCATGGCGCGCTCGTCGGGGTGGGCTGCGCCGGTTCGATCAAGCCAGTCGGGATCAATGTAGCAATGGCAGGTGGCACATTGCATCATCCCGCCGCACAGGGCGTCGATTCCGTCGACGAGGTTGCCCACGGCGAGTTGCATCAGCGTCATGCCTTCGAAGTTCACACAGGTGCGGCGGGTGCCGTCGGGCTGGACGAACGTGACCTTGGCCATTCGTGGCTCCTCAGCCGTGAGCCGGGCAACCGGCGGCCTTGGCCAGCGCCGCGATGTCCGCGCCCGCTGCGCCATCGAGCCGGCGGCGCTGGTAACGCACGCGGCAGGGCTGCGCGGGCCAATAGGTGGACGCACCGGCGATCGGGCGCACCTCGTCGATCAGTTCCATGTCGAAGTTCTGCAGCAACACGGCGAGCAGGACCTTCATCTCCATGCGCGCGAAATTGACCCCGGCGCAGCGGTGGACCCCGCCGCCAAAGCCGATCAGCGAATTGCTCTCTATCTGCGCGTCGGGGTTGGCGGGGTTGAAGCGTTCGGGATCGTAGGCATCCGGGTTGCGGAAGGTTTCCTCCATGCGGTGGCTGATTGACGGGGCCAGCAGCACGAAATCGCCCTTGCGGATGGTATAGCCGTCACGAGGAATATCCGCGGTGGCCTTGCGGCTCAGCATATAGGCGACCGGGTGGAGCCGTTCGGTCTCGCGCAGGGCGAGGTCCATCTTTTCCATCGCCACGGCCTGTTCCCAGCCAAGGGCCTGGCCATTGTCACCGCCGATGACCGTCGCGATCTCGTCGCGGATAACCTGGCGATAACCCGGGTTGCCCAGCAGGTCGGCGAGCGCCCAACTCACCTGTCCGGCGGTGGTTTCGTGACCGGCCCAGACCAGCAGAAGGATCAGGTGGCGGATGATCTCATCGGATACCGGCCGCCCATCGGGATAGGTCGTCTCGATCATCGTCTGGAAGAAATCGGGCGGATCGAGCGGGGCAGCGCGGCGCTTTTCGATCCATGTCTGCAGGATGGCGTGCAGCTTCTTCTTGGCGCGCTGCGAGCGGACCATTTTCGGTGTCGGCAGCCAAAGCGGCAGGACGAATTCCATGCCGCCGGAAAACTCGCGGAACAGTTCGAAGAATTCATGTCCCAGCTTTTCGTGGAATTCGCGGCCCATGAAGCTGTGCGCGGCGATGTCCATCACCACCGGGCCAAGCGTGGGAATGAGGTCGAAGGTGCCCTGATCGCCAAGGCGGTTCACCAGTTTCAGGGATTCCTCGACCATGATCGGGACGTACTGCTTCATCGAAGCTGCCTTGAACCGCGGCATGATGATCGCCCGCTGGCGCAGGTATTCGTCCATCTCGGCAAACGAGTAGAACTCGGGCGAGAACATCTTGAGGAAGAACGGCATCGATTCCCGGATCGACAGCAGCTTGTCGGTTTCCTCGAAAAAGAACCGATTGTGCTCGGGGCCCAGCATGACGTTCATCCGCTGGCCCATGAAGTTGAGCGCGAACAGTCGGCCGCGCGTGGTGTAGCCGCGTTTCAGCACCGAGACGGGATCGCGGAAGAACTGGAGAAGGTGGCCCAGCATCGGAGCGCCGCCTTCCACCAGCGGAAGGCCGGACCGGCCGGACAGCGGGACGCTCGCCATGCGCATATCTCCCATGTTCGCGTCGCCCGCAGGTGCAGGTCGGCCGCCTTGTTTACGCGCGAGGCTATCGGGACAAAGGCGCCGCGTCACCAGCAACGGGGCATGGCGGATCATCTCGTGATGCGCTGTCGGATCGCGACAGCGAATCGTTCAGCCGATCTCGCGCACCGGGTTGCTGCCATCCCATTGCGCGGCCTCGACCACGGCCGGACCGGTCATCGCCACGGTCGCTTCGCTCTCGATGAATTCATAAAGGAACCCCGGTTCGACCGGGTCTTCGAGATAGCAGACGCGGGCGCCGGGGTTGGCTGCGCTGAACACCTCGGCCAGGCCCCGCGCCTTCGCCTCGGCCACGCTGGCGTCGAGGTCGTCGGTGATCCACGCCAGGTGGTGAATGCCGGTCAGCGGCGTCCCGTCGGCGCGCTGATAAGGCGATGGGGTCTCGCTTTTCACCTCGATCAGCTCGATCTGGGTGTCGCCCCGCCAGGCAAGGCCGACATCGATCGTCACCGCCGTCGGCGTGGCGCGGAATGTGCCTTCCAGCACCACGCCGCGGAACACCAGCCACGGCCCGATCCGCGCGGTCCGCAGCCGGCTGGCGATCGCGGCGTCGAGGTCGGCGACGACGTGGCCGATCTGGTAAATCGGCCCTTCGGCGGCACAGGCCATCGTCAGTACACCGCCGCCGGGTTCTTCGGCCGGGGATCGCCCAGCATTGCCCGGTGCGATGGCCGTTCGTGCCCACGATCGGTGACGCCCAGCGCCTTTGCGATTTCAGCCACGATCAGGGTCTGCCCCGACAGCTCGTCGCGGTTGGGGGTCTTGTCGATCGCATCGATCACGTGCGCGGAAAACTCCGGATTCTCGGCCATGTCGAGAAAACCTTCGTACTGTTCGGGATTGGTCTTCACCGCGATCTTCGAGCGTTCGGTGACCTGCGGTCCCAACCACAGCGACACCGCCGCTACTCCGGTCCCGGCGAAATCATGCGCCATGTCGTGAGCGAGCTTGTCGAGGCCCGCCTTCTGCGCGCCATAGGCGGGACCATGCATATAGCAGGTCGCCCCGAACGACGAGGTCATGGCGATGATCCCCGAGCCTTGCGGGACCATGATCCGGGCCGCGTGCCAACTGGCGACATAGGCGCTGCGCAGCCCGACATCGATGATCTTCTGCGCGTCGAGTTCCTTTTCCCAGAACGGCATCTTCTCGATCAGTTGATGGTGCATATAGGCGGCGTTGTTGACCAGTACGTCGAGACGGCCCTGTTCATCCATGATCTGTTCGAACACGCGGGCGACCTGCGCGTCGTCTGCGTGATCGCAGACCACGGGAACGCCCTTGCCGCCCAGTTCGGTCACCCGCTGCGCGGTTGCCGCGACGGTGCCAGGCAGGACGGTTCCATCCCATCCCTTTGCGTCGCCGGGGGTAATGGTGCGGCCAGTGACATAGACGGTGTAGCCGAGCTCGCCGAAGCCGCGAGCAATGCCGGCGCCTGCGCCGCGGCTGGCTCCGGTGACGAGGGCGATCTTTGGCTGGGTCATTGCATTGTCCTTTTGCGCTCAATCGAGGTGGGCGAAGTCGAACTGGCTCGACGGGATGATGTCATTGCGGGTGAAGTCGATAAAGCCGTTGCAGCTGTCCATCATCGCGGCAAGGTTGGCCGCGAACTTGTCAGGGTTCCCGACCGCGTCAAAGAACGCGGCGGGATCGGTCATGGCCTCGGCCGCAAAGCACTCCTCGACGAAAGCGCCATAGTGCGGCGCGTCTGCGGTCAGGGGGCGGGCGATCAGGTTCTGGACATATTCGAAATTGGCCTGGGTCTCGATCGCGACGCGGGTGTGGTGCCCGTGCCAATGCGCAAGCACGGCTTCATGCGTCATGTCGGGGCGGAACGAGATGAAGCTTGCCTGGCTCCAGCCCCAAGTCCGCTGACCCGGTACGGGCGGGTGCCGCGTGTTCGCGATGACGGAGGATTCGCACACCAGCCAGGCGGCGAAGCGGGTGCTGTGATCGGCAAGCGCGGCATCGACCGCTCCGCGAAAGCGCGCGTTGGCCGATGGCATCCAGAACTGCGCGACGGCGGCCTGTTGCGGCGCCTGCCATTGCTGCACCAGTCCGTCGGCTGGCGCGATCGCGGCGTCGCGCAGGTTCAGGCGGATGTGCCGCGCGCCGCCAGCGCGCAGCGCGGCAGGCAGGGTTTGCGCGATACGCGTGCCATAGGCTTCGCGGCTTTCGCCTTCGGGCGCCCAGAGCGCTGCGATGACCTTTTCCATTTGCCGGATGCTCCTAGTCGAAGTTGGCCTGCCCACCGTCGAGCGGGATCGTCGCGCCGGTCAGATAGCCGAGGTCCGGGCTGCACAGCGCAACCAGCGCGCGGCCGATATCGCCCTCGAGCGACCCGACACGACCCAGCGGGATCGTGCGGAAAAAGGTCCGCGCTTCGTCGGGATTGTTGTCGATCCAGCCCTTCAGGCCGGGCGATTCGGCGTGTGGCGCAATGGTCAGGACGCGGATGCCCTCGCTGCCCCATTCGGCTGCGGCGGCGCGGGTGAGCGAGCGGATCGCCTGCTTGACCGCGGCATAGGCGCCGTATCCGGCCATGTCCCAGCGGATGCCGGCCGATGAGCAGAAATTGAATATCATGCCGCCACCGCGTGCGGCGAGGTGCGGACGAGCAAGCTTCATCAGGCGATGGGTAGCCAAGGGGCCGGATTCAAACCCGGCAACAAAGGCCTCGTCGGTCACGTCGGCCAGCTTGCCCAGCGACACTTCCTGTGCGTTGTTGACAAGGATGTCGAGGGCCCCGAACTCGCCCACGGTGCGGTCTATGCTGGCCTCTAGATCCTCTGCTGCCTTGACGTTGCAGGACAGCGCCAGAGCCCGTCCACCCCGATCGGTGACAAGGCGGGCGGTCTGTTCGACCTTGGCCAGCGTGCGACCGGTGACCACCACCGCTGCACCGGCAGCCGCCATGGCCAGCGCGACGCCCTGGCCCACGCCTTGCCCTGCGCCGGTGATCAGCGCTACCTTGCCAGTCAGATCAGTCATGACTCTTCCTTTGCATTCTTCGTAGAATGTGGGCTACACTTTTACGCATGGAGTTGGCATTGGCGCAAGTCTGGCCGCAACATGCGTTGAAATTGTGAAGGTGGGACTAGAATGATCCATCGATCGACTGGCAGGATAGATCGCCGATGAGCTGGAACAAGGAAGTCGACGTCGTCGTCGTGGGGTCGGGAGCCGGTGGACTGCTGGCTGCATTGGTTGCAGCCCGAAACCACGCGCAGGTGCTGGTCGTCGAAAAGGATCGGCAATGGGGCGGCACCAGCGCGACATCGGGCGGCGGCATCTGGATTCCGGGCAGTGACCAGGCCAAGGCGGCGGGGTTCGAGGATGATCTTGACGACGCGTTCAAATATGTTCGCGCGCTGTCGGCCGATAATGTGCCCGACGACCTGATCCGCGCCTATGTCGACAACGCCGCGCCGATGCTGCGCTGGGTCACGGCCAACACCGAGATCGTCTATACCGCGCAGCCCTATCCCGACTACCACGCTGAAAACCCGGGTGGTTCGGCCACCGGGTTCCGCACGCACCTGCCCGAAATGTTCGATGGCACGTTGCTTGGCGCGGATCTCAAGACCCAGCGCTTCCCATCGCCCGCGGCGAGCCTGTTCGGTTATCTCAACTGGACCTTCACCGAAACCTACCAGATCCTCTATCGCGGCAAGGGGTGGCTGACCGGCCTGGCGCGGAACCTGGCGAAGTACTGGTTTGACTGGCCGCTGCGCTTCACCTCGCGCAAGGACCGGCGGCTGACGCTGGGCAATGCCTTGACCGGGGGCTTGCGCGTTGCGTTGAATGAGGCCGGAGTGCCTGTGTGGCTGCGCACGCCAATGCAGGAACTGGTGAGCGAGAATGGCGCGGTGGTCGGGCTGGTGGTGCTGCGCGATGGCAAACCCTATCGCATCCGCGCGCGCAAGGGCGTGGTGCTCGCTACCGGCGGTTTCGACAAGAACCAGCAGATGCGCGAAACGCACGCACCGCTTTATCGCAATGCCAGCCTGTCAGGTGGTGTGACCAGCAACACCGGCGATGGGATCGTCACCGGGCAGGCCGTGGGCGCCGGGACGAGGAACATGCATTCGGCCTGGGCGGCGCCGGTGTTCTACCTGCCGGGCGAGGACCGGGGGCGACTGGTGACGATCGAGCGCGCGCTGCCGGGTTGCATCATGGTCAACCAGAAGGGGCGCCGCTATCTGAACGAGGCCGCGTCCTATCACATCGTCGGTCAGCAGATGGCGCAGCAGCACAGGGACCACGGCGATGCCAGCCCGAGCTGGATGGTCTTTGACCATCGCTATCGCCACAGTTTTCCGATGGGGCCGTTGCTTCCGCTTGTGCCCGATTGGATGCAGTCGGGCGCGGTCAAGCAGGTCTTGAAGAAGGGCCGCACGATCGAGGAGCTGGCAGAGGCGATGGGCGTCGATCCGGCCACGCTGGCCCTGACCGTCGCGCGTTTCAACCAGGGCGCGGTCAAGGGTGAGGATCCCGAGTTCCATCGCGGCGAGGCGGCGTATGACAAGATGTACGGGGACTATCGCCATCAGCCCAATCCGTGCCTGCGCCCGCTGAGCGAAGGGCCGTTCTACGCCATGCCGATCTATCCAGGCGATATCGGCACCAACGGCGGGCTGACCACCAACGCGCGCGCGCAGGTCGTCGCGGAGGACGGCAAGCCGATCAAGGGGCTTTACGCGGTCGGCAACACGACAGCCTCAGCGATGGGGGAAAGCTATCCCGGCGCCGGCGTTACGATCGGCCCCGCGATGACCTTCGGCTATATCGCGGCACGCGAGTTGACCGGCGCGAACACCTGAGTGCGCCGATCGGGGCGAGTCAGGTTGCCGGGCGATGCGGGTCCGGTTCCGAGACCGTTCATGGATCGTCGGAAACGGGCGGAAGGCCGAAGCCCTCCGCCCGATCGCGTTCATGATCAGAAAGAGACGCCCAGTTCCACGCCATAGGTGCGCCCGCGCTCGTACGCTCCGGTGAAGAACAGCACCGGTGCCCCGAAGCTCATGTAGCGTTTGTCGAGGATATTGTCGCCGAACACCGAGAGCGAGGCCTTGGCCCCGCCGAGCGGCAGGTCGGCAAGGCCGAGCCGGCCATTGACCAACCAGTAGGCCGGTTGCTTGTTGACGTTCTCCAGCACGGGCTGCCCGGTGATCAGGTCGCGCAGGGGGGTGGAGGTGAGGTAGTAACTGCTGCGATAGCGCCCTTCCACCATGGCGGTGAGGTGCGGTCCGCCGCTGCCGAATTCGGGTGAATTGTACGCCGCCGCGGCGCGCCCGGTCCACTTGGAGAAGTAGGTCGGCCGGGCAAAGGAGGCCACATCCACGCCGTTGAGGATGAACTGCTTGTATTTGAAATCGGTGTAGGCAAGGCTGCCGGACAGGGTCAGCCCGCTCACCGGCACGATCTCGGTTTCAGCCTCGACGCCCTTGATCTTCGCCTTGCCGGCATTGTCGAAGAACTGCTTGCCGTTGATGAAGTTCTGCGTCTGCAGATCCTTGTAGTCGTTGTAATAGGCCGAAACGTTGAACCGCATCCGGTTGTCGAGGAACTGGGTCTTGGCGCCCACTTCATACGAGGTCAGATTTTCAGGGCGATAGGGGATGCCGCTGAGGATGCCGCCTGAAACATAGCCTGTTGCGAACTTGGCAAACAGCATTGATGCCGCGGTGGGGCGCCAGGTGGCGATGCCAGTGTAGGTCAGCTTCTTGTATTCGACGCTGTACTTGCCCGCGCCAAGCGAGCCGCCTTGCGCGCCCGAAATCGCGAGGATGTCCAGCTTGCGATCGTCGATCGTCCCGCGCGCGCCGCCGGTGAGATCGAACGTCGGCGTAACGTGCCAGGTTGCCTGGGCATAGCCGGCCATCGAGGTGTTGCGGCCCACTGTTCGGGTGATGCCACTACCGAAAATGGCATCGAAGGGGCTTGGCACTATGGTAGCCGAGGGCGTCGGCTCAAGGATGCCAAGCACCTCGGTGCCGGGCGAGCGTTCGTGGAAATAGAACAGGCCGGCGGTCAATTGGTAGGCGTCGGTGCTGACCTGGAATTGCAGTTCCTGGCTGAACTGCTGCTGGCTGGTGGCACGCGCGCTCAGCAGCGGGAAGAAGTAGTCGTTCGGTCCCGGCATGTTTGCCGGGTTGAACAGCGCGGCCTGGATCTGCGCGGGCGTGAGACCCGGCGTGATCAGCGCGCCCAATTGCGCGAAGGTAAAGCGCATCCCGCCGGCGGCGCCAAGGTCGAAAATGACCGGATCCTGGGTGAACTTGCGGTAGGCCGTGATCGACTTGACCGTGAAGTGATCGCTTCCCCGCAGTGTGAGCGTCAGGCTGTGCCCTTGCGTAACCGTATGTTCCGCGCTCGTCGCAGCCGCCACGGCATTGAGCGGGCCAGTGACGCCATAATTGGTATTGCCGCCAAAATAGGGCTGCAGTGCAGCGATCGGGGCGAGCAACTGACCCGAAGCATCTGGAATGACGCCCAGGTTCTGCATGGCGCGTGCCGTGGCGTGGGCATCGGTGTAGTCGAAGTGGTAGTCGGCGGTCAGGTCTCCGAATTCCCCGCGTACTGCAACCTGAACGCCATCCACGTTGCGATCGCCCAGCCGATTGGCGAAGGTCTGCGTTCCGAACTCGGGCGCACGCAGCGCGATGTTGAGGGATTGTCCGCCCATCAGGTTCGTCACGTCGCCGCGGATCTCGTCATGCAGGTAGGACACCCGCGCCGAGAACGGACCGACCTTGGGCAGGTCGAGCGCGACCTTGCCGCGAAAGGCGTGGTCGTTGCCATAGGACGCGGTGGCGCGCATCGCCCATTCGCCCTTGGGCGGGGCAGAGGTGATGCTGATCGCACCCGACGTGGCATTGCGCCCGAACAGGGTGCCTTGCGGTCCGCGCAGGATTTCGATGCGCTGAATGTCGCCGAAGTCCAGCAGCGAACCGACAGCACGTCCGATGTAGACGCCATCGATGTAGATCCCGACCTTGGGGTCAACCGAATTGCTCGAGGTACCCGATGCGACGCCGCGAATGATGATCGTGGGGTTGGACTGCATGCCCTGCGTGTTGATTTGCAGGCTGGGGGCCAGGCCGCCCAGGCTGCGTACGCTGTTGACGCGCATGGCTTCAAGCTGCTGCTCGCTCAGCGCAGTGACCGCCACCGGAACCTTTTGCAGGCTTTCCTCGCGCCGCTGGGCGGTAACGATGATTTCCTGGACCTGGGAGGCGCTGTCGCCCGACGGCAGCGTTGCATCGCCTTCAACGGCAAGCGCGGGGGCGGCGGCGAACAGCCCGGCGCCAAGGATGGTCGTGTGCAGCAAGCCGGTGGACGCGATGGTCTTGATCATCAATTCTCTCCCTTGGTATTTTCATTGCGAGTTCCGGGCAGGGGTTGACCCCGCTCCGGAGAAAAAAGAGGCGGCCCGGATGCTGGTGCATCAGGAACCGCCCCTCGGGGTATTCAGATCGGGTGCAGCGGCATCATGCCGGAACGGCGATCATTCGGCAGCTTCCGCCAGCGGTTCGCCATAGTGGGGATCGTCTTCGTTGCAGAGGCGGTTGGTATGATCCCAGCGGTCGTCGATGACAGGCGTGATGTTCAGTTCGCGGCGGATATCCTCGATCTGCACATCGGCGTATTCCCGCCAGTCGACCAGCATCAGCGGCATTTTCCAGTTGCGCCCCTGTTCAGCGCCCCGGAATTCGGCGTCGAGCTGGACCACCATCGCTTCGGGGTAGAACAGGCCATCCTTCATGACCGTCTTGGCCTTGAGGTAGAAGGCGATGCGGCTGAAGAAGGCACTCAGTTCGGGATGGAAGTAGCGCGCCTTGGCGTGCATATTGGCGTTGATCAGGGCGATTTCGCCGCCGTGGTTGGGGCCAAAGCCCGAAACCATGTGCTCGATGTCATGGGTCAGCGCGGTTTGCCGCAGATAGAAGGTGAAGTCGTTGACGACCTGAATTTCCTGGAAGAACAGATCGAGTTGATAGCCTGAGTTCGCCATGAAATCGTGGATCGCCGCGCCGAGCGTGCCCGGGGCGCAGTCCTTCGTCTCATCCAGGGTAAAGTTCGACAGGCTCTTCTTTTCCAGCCACTGCCGAAACAGCGGCAGGCGGGCCTTTTCCATCTCGAACAGCTCGATGATGCGCGGCATATCCTCAAGGTCGTGCAGGATCTGCGCGACTTCGGGGATGTAAGCGGTGTTGGGCAGGTCGGGGCCGTTGCGGCGCAGCATCTCCTGCGAAATCAGCGCCCGCAGCCCCGCGTGATTGAGATACCGGGACGAACTGACAAGCACCGAGCTTTCGGTTTCGACCTGCTGGATGCGGCCATTGAAATAGGCCCGGTCTGCATCGCCGATCTTTGCGTCGCTCATTGTCGACATCCTCTCATATGGTTGTTCTTGAACGGGATGCCGGGGGCGCCCCGAAGAGCGCCCCCGGTGAAGGGAGAAGCTGGCAGGTCGCGCCCTATTCCGCAGCCTCCGCCACGAGCGCATGATCGTTTGCAGGGCTGAGGAACTCGCCGGGGGTCGCACCGGTGTAGGCTCCGTTCTCGAAGGTCGGCACGCCGTTCACCAGCGTCAGGCGCGTCGGCATCGCCTTGCGGGTAAAGCGCCAGGTCTTTCCGCCCTTGCCGTCAGGCACGTCGAAGGCCTTTTCCATCTCGCGGCGCTGGATCTCATCCATGTTGAACACCGCGATGTCGGCGCGCTTGCCCACCGCGATCACGCCGCGGTCACGCAGGTTGAAGTGATCGGCCAGCTTGCCGGTCATCACATGGATCGCCTGCTCAAGGGTCAGCTTCTTTTGCTCGCGGACGTACTGCGTCAGGAGCAGCGCATTTTCGCCGCCGCCGCACAGCATCTGCAGGTGAGCGCCCGCGTCCGAGATGTTGCCGACCGTCCTGGGGTCGAGCATCAGTTCCATCGTAAGGTCCTCGTCCTTGGGGAAGGGGGCCATGTGCACGGTGGAGCGGGTGCCGTTCTTGAGGATCCAGTCGGCCATCGCATCCGAGCGGTGCAGACCAAGGCTGTCGGCATATTCCTTGAGCGTGATGCCAAGCGGACCAGTGCCATTCTCGCTGTCGAGCAGGAACAGTTCCTGCGGATTCTTCAGCGGCGAGTGATCCCAGGCATTGTTGTCCCAGCTTTCGCGGGCGCGGGCACGCCATGCGGGATCGGCGAGCAGTTCCGCCTTCTTGTGATGATCATCCTCGAGCACGACTTCATGCCAGACGTAGTCGTTCGACTGCGCGAAGATCAGCGACTTGACCAGGCTGAGCGTCGAGGTGGGTGACACGTGGGCGTAGCCGGGCCAGACATCGACGCCGGCTTCGCGCATCTGGCGCACGCTTTCCTGCATCGCAGGCAGGATGCCCTTCTGGAAATCGAGCGTCGGGATCGCGCCGGCGATCTGGCACTTGATGTTGCGACCGGCGAGCAGGCGCGACAGCCGTTCCAGGTTTGCCGGGCCGGTCATGCGCATGAAGGTATCGACGATCACCTGGTAGCAGCAGCCCGGATAGTTCTCCATCACGTCGAACAGCGCGGCGAACTCCGCGTCGCTGGCCTTGAGCGTCGGCACCGGGCGATCCTGACCGTCATGGTCGTGCATGTTGTCGGACATGCCCAGGGCGCCAGCGGCGAGCGCGTCGTCAAGCAGTTCGGCCATCTTCTTGATCTCGGCCGGTGTGGCTTCGCGGTCCCAGGCCTCGACGCCCATCGCAGCGAGGCGGATCGCGATGTGGCCGACATAGGCGGCATAGTTCAACGGCACGCGGACGTTGCGTTCGGTCGAAGCGCGGTATTCGCTCCACTTGTTCCAGTCCCACGGCAGGTTCTGCATGAACGGCCCTTCGGGAATGTCCTCGAAGAAGCTGAAGATGCCGATCATCTCGCGCTGGGCGGGCATATAGCGGTGCAGTGGCGCAGGCGAGAAGCCGCAATTGCCAAGGATCATCGTGGTCGCGCCGTAGCCCGGAAGCGGGTCAAGATCGGCCTGCCACCACATGGTGCCGTCATAATGGGTGTGGCTTTCAATGAAGCCGGGCGTGACCTGACAGCCGGTGGCGTCGAACACGCGTTCGCCCGCAGGAGCGAGGCCTTCGCCCACTTCGGCGATGATTCCGTCCTTGATGCGGACGTCTGCCTTGAACGCTGGCGCGCCGGTTCCGTCGACGACGGTGCCGTGCTTGATGAGGATATCGGACATCTGTCTCTCCCGAGTCGCGTGTTTATGCGAAGCGTTCGGATAAAAATCTTACGCAAAATGATGCGTTAAGTCTATCCCTGCTTTGTTTCGCGCCTCGCAGCATAAGCGAATTGCGGATTCGTTCGAAGAATCTGCTTGTCGGTCAGGTCATCTGGTGATCTGTTCGGGATCACCATGCGACACGAATCGACAAGCGCAGCGATCCTGGGCGTGCTGCGACGCCGTCTGCGTCAAGAGGGCTGGACGGCGGTCCGCCTGGCGCAGGAACTCAAGGTGGGAGAGGCGACTGCCAAGCGCTGGGTGGCGGGCAAGGGGTTGACGCTGGACCGGCTCGATCGGCTGGCCGGACTTGCCGGGCTGACGCTGGCCGATCTTGCGCGTGAAGCGGAAGAGGTGCCGCAGGGGCTCGCCCGTGAACTGACCCTCGCGCAAGAGAAAGCGCTGTCGAGCGACATCTTTCTCTCATTCCTGTTCATGGCGATCCTGGCGGGTATCCAGCCCGGCGAGATCGAGGCCGATTTCGCGTTGCCGCAGCGCGCAATGGAAACTGCATTGCTGAAGCTGGAGCGGCTGGCATTGATCGACCGATTGCGACCGGGGCGGGCGCGGGCGCTGGTTGATCGCACGCTGGTGTTTCGCAAGGCGCCGCTGCGTTCGCTGTTCGAACGGCACATGAAGTATATCTTTTTCGAGCTGGACTATGCCGCGCCTGAAACGATCTACACCTCGGAGGTCGTCAAGCTGTCCGACGTCGGAGCGGCGCAACTGGCGGAACTGATCGAAAAACTGCGCGGTGAGATTCAGGCGCTATCGGACCACGACCGTGAGACCGCAGTGTTGCCGGGTAAGTGGTATGGCTTGTTGAGCGTGATGCGCGAGCTGGACCTCAGCACCGTGCGCGATGCCGGATGGCACTTGCAGGGCTGAAGGTCCGGGCGTCAGGCTTTTTCGATGTAGCGGGCGCGGTAGGAGGCGAAGGCGTCGCGGATCGCCTGTTCATCCAGCCCGAAACGCTCGAGCGAGTAATCGTGCATCGGACGTTGCTCGCGTTTGTTTCCGGCCATGAACTCAGCCAGCGCGGATTCGATCGTCTGGTCCATTGGCACGCCGATCCGGGCAAGTACGCGTTCGGCCTGCTTGAGCGGCTCCTTTGCGACTTCGCGATAGTCGATGTCGATGAAACGATCCTCACCGATCCGGGCGCGGGCGGCTTCGAAACGACGCATCCATCCGGCGAGGCGCGGGAACCAGAAACCGCCGACCTCGGCATCGGAATGAACCGAATTGAGCTTGTAGAGCGCGGCCTCCATCGAGACGTAGCTGGGCACGACGTCGAGCGGATCGCGGTGAGTCATCACTAGCGCCGCTTCGGGAAATGCATCGGCAATGACCTCGGTGTAGGGCAGGTTCGACGGGCTCTTCAAAATCCACTTCGTGCCGCGCCGGGTTGGGTCTTGCCATTGCAGGTATTGCAGGATGGTCTTGAGGTCGGCGTATCCGCGCGACTGATCGTAGGAATCGAGCCAGCTGGCGAACGATGGGACAAAGGTCATGCCCTCGACCATCGTGGTGATGAACAACTGGCCAAGGATGATGATTTCCTCGTCCGGTGCTTCGGGATCGAGCGGATGGATCGAGGCGAGTTCGGGCGAAAGCGAAAGCCAGCCGTCGATCATCGCTTGTGCGTAGGCGCGCCGTCCGACCGGGTTGCCAGGCTCGTCGCCGGGCAGCGGCGCATAGTTCTGCGCCTCGTACCAACGGATTGCGGTCATCCCCGGCGCGCTCGCAAGCAGCCGGTGGAAGATCGTGCTACCTGTGCGCGGAAGGCCGAGAATAACGGCGGCTACCTCAACCTTCTCGTCGCGAATCTCGGGGTGCCGGGCGATGTCGTCGACCATTCGCAGCCGACTGGCGAGGCCCTTGACGATCGCCTCGCTCTGGCCGGCGAACCCCTCGGGCGTCAGTTTGCCCTCCGCGTTGGCGGCGGCGATATAGCGGTCCATCGGCTCGAACCACCAGGTGTCGCCGAAATCGGACAGCCCGGTACGTTCACGCGCCGCTGCCAGCAGCGCATCCCGGTCAAAAACGGGGGTGGAGGCGGTCATGTGTCACTCCCAATAATTGCGTAACATATGCATTATAGAGATACGCATTTGCGGCACGATTGGCAGAACATTGTGCCAAATGCAATTCCCATTCGGGAAAACTGCACGAAATATCAGGCAATGCGTGCGCCGATCGCTTCGCGCAGGAAAGCGATCAACCGCGCCAATCCCGGTCCAGGCGGTGCCTTGGCGCGGTGAATCAGCCAGAGCGGGCAGTCATGGCGCGGGTCGGGTTCGGACAGCCGCTCGAGCGTCGACTCGGCGTCGGCGGCAAAGCACCACAGGCTGGCGGTGCCCAGTCCCGCCAGCACGGCCTGGATGAGCTGCGCCCAGTCGTTGCAGGTTGCCAGGCCAGCAGCCTGCGCGGCTTCGCCCGCCGGGTTGGCGGAAACCCAGGGACCACCGGGCAGCGCGGCATCGAATTCGTAGCCCCAGCCGAGCGGCGGCAGATCGGTCAGGCCTTTCCGGCCGTAAACAGCCTGGTCCAGAGTGCCGATTTCGACCCCAGCCAGTCGTAGCGGCGGTGATCGCACCAGCGCGAGGCCAAGGTCGGCGCGGCGCTGCGTCACCGCATCGAGCGGGTCCAGCTCGCCAAGCAGCTCTACCGATACGTCGGGATTGGCGCGGCGAAAGGCCGCCAGTTCGGGCAGGAACGCAGCGGCCAGACCGCCGCTTCCCGCGATCCGGATCGGTGCGACGCGGCGGCCGAGGACGCCGATGTCCCGCGTCATCGCGGCGACTTCGCGTTCAATGGCTTCGGCCGCAGCGAGGAGCCGCGCGCCTGCCTGCGTCGGCGCATAGCCGAGCGGCGTCTGCTCGAACAACGGCACGCCGAGCGTCCGCTCGAGCGCTTCGACGCGCCGGCCGACGGTGGTGCGATTTACGTCCAGCTGCCGTGCGGCCGCCGTGTAGGACCCGGTTCGCACCGCCGCCAGAAAGACTTCGAGATCGCCCCACTCCATGGCCGTGCATTCTTGCACAACCACTGTGCAGTGCAAGTGGGTCGCGGGTCGGTGTAGATGCTTCACTGTTCGCCGCCGGAAAGGAGCGGGCAGGCGGTAGGCAACAAGGAGCTTTATCTGATGGCAACCTCGCAAGAATATGGATTGGGAGAGTTCAACTTCCCGCGCGGCTGGTTCATGATCGGGCCGTCTGTGGACGCGACCCGGATTCCGGCGGCAATCCGCTATTTCGGCAAGGATCTGGTGCTCTATCGCGGGGAAAGCGGCACGCCCTATGTGGTCGATGCCTATTGCCCGCACATGGGCGCGCACCTGGCCAAGAACACCACGTCCTACATCGTGCGCGACGGCGAGCATGTGGAAGGCGAATCGATCCGTTGCCCCTTCCACGGCTGGCGCTTTGGCACCGATGGCGCGTGCAACCACATCCCCTATTCCGACTTCATCCCCAAGGCGGCCAAGCTGCAGACCTATCCGGTGGTCGAGCGCGCCGGAATCCTGTGGATGTGGCACGATCCCGAGGGGCTCGCGCCCGATGTCGAGCTTGCCGATTTCGGCGGACACTGGGGGGAACCGGGTTGGGTCGAATGGAAGATCGACTACATGGGCGATCTCAACAGCCACGGGATCGAGATCGTCGACAACATGGCCGATTTCGGCCATTTCGTGCCAATCCACGGTGCAACAGACTGGCAGTATTTCGCCAATGAATTCAAAGGCAATTGTGTCCACCAGTATTACAGCGCCGGGCATCGCACGCTGACGGCCAACCCTGAAGACTTTCTCGTCCTCGACACGTGGTACGAAGGCCCCGGCTTCCTCCAGTCGGAAATGGCTGGCGCGTTCGACAGCTTCATCATGATCTCCAACACGCCGGTTGAAGACGGCGTAACGCGCAGTTGGCACGCGTTGATGGTCAAGGTGCATGACGGTAGCCGCGAGACTACTGACGAGGATCGCGCGACCGCGCTGATGTATCAGGAGGCGAGCCGTCTCGCCTTTGCCCAGGACGTCGAGATCTGGGCGAACAAGCGGGCCAGTCTGAACCCGCTCGCCGTGCCGGCCGACGGTCCCTACGGTAAGGTCCGCACCTGGTATCGCCAGTTCTACAACCCGCGCGGCAAGGCACCGGAGTTTCAGGGCCGGGTCAACGGACTGCACGTCACGCTGGACAAGCGTCCGGGTAGCAAGGTGGCCTGATCGCGGTTTGCAGGAAGCGGCGCACAAGCGTCGCCCTGCGCGCCTAAGGGGAGAGCGTCAGTGCTGTCATTGCAGGAAATGTCGGACCGGCTGGAAATCCAGGATCTGTTCGCGCGCTACAGCTTTGCCATCGACGAACGCGACTGGGATGCGCTCGACAAGGTGTTCACCCCCGATGCGCGGATCGACTATACCGAAACCGGCGGGGCGAAAGGATCCTTTGCCGAAATCAAGGCCTGGCTGCCGGTGGCGCTGGAGCGCTTTCCGATGTTCCAGCACATGGTGGCGACGACCAAGCTGGACATCGCTGGCGACGAAGCGCGCAGCCGCACCATCCTGTTCAACCCGATGGTCCACCGCAGCGACGCAGGTGAGGAACAGGTGTTCTTTATCGGGCTGTGGTATCGGGACCGGCTGGTGCGCACGCCCGAGGGCTGGCGGATTGCCGAGCGCTATGAAGAGATGGGCTACGCGCACAATGTCCCGCCCATGCCGCCGCCGCCCGAGATCGGAACGGCGGGTTGAAATTCAAATAATTCAAAGAAAAAGTGGGAGAAATTGATGGGCAAGCTCGATGGAAAGGTGGCAATCGTCACCGGCGGAGCACGCGGCATGGGCGAGGCGACGACGCGGCGCTTCGTTGCCGAAGGTGCGAAAGTGGCGATAGCCGACGTGCTTGAGGAACAGGGCCAGGCGCTGGCCGCCGAACTGGGCGACGCGGCGCGGTTCTGGAAGCTGGACGTGACCAGCGAGGACGACTGGGCGCGCGTGGTCACGGAGGTCGAGGCCGAGCTTGGTCCGGTCGATGCACTGGTCAACAACGCCGGCATCCTGATGTTCAAGGGCCTGCTGGAAACGACCAAGGCTGACTACGAACGCGTGCTGGGGGTGAACCTCGTCGGCGAATTCCTGGGCATCAAGGCGGTGGCGCCGGGGATGATCGCGCGCGGGCGCGGAGCGATCGTGAATGTCTCGTCGGTCGACGGAATGAAGGGCGCGAACAGCCTGGTCGCCTATGCCTCGTCCAAGTGGGGCGTGCGCGGGCTGACCAAGGTTGCTGCGATGGAACTGGGCCACAAGGGCATCAGGGTAAACTCGGTCCATCCCGGCGGGGTGGATACGGTCATGTCCAACCACAACGCCGCTCCGCGCGAGGAAGTCGACAAGGGCTATGCCAACGTACCGCTGCAACGCATCGGCGGTCCCGAGGAAGTAGCCGCAGCCAGCGCGTTCCTCGCCAGCGACGATGCCTCCTACATCCACGGCGCGGAGATCGTCGTCGACGGCGGCATGACAGTCGGCACCTATTACCAGGGCTTTCCTGGATCACCCGGGTTCTGAACCCCACGGATAATGGAGGAATTTTCGATGGTTCGTATCACTATACCACTGGGCGAAGCAGGCGGTCCCTATGATTACGCCGTGCGCAACCACGCCCGTTCGATCATGGCGGCGGCGGCTGGGCTGTCGGCGGCGGTCTATCGCGATTCAGTGTTGTCGCTGCGCGAGTTCGAGGGTGCCCGGATGCGCACCGCGGAACTTAACGGCTGCTCGATCTGCCGCGATTTCCGCGCTGGCCGCGACGCGCCTGCCATGTTCACGGTCGCGGGCGAGACGCCGGGGCATCTGGTTACCGACAACGGCCCCGCGCCGGACGAGGCGTTCTATGCAGCGGTCGCCGACTGGCGCACATCACCCCTCTATTCGCCGCGTGAACGGCTGGCGATCGAGTTCGCCGAGCGCTTCGCCACCGAACCCCAGGTACTGAGCGGTGACGAGCCATTCTGGGAACGGATGCACGAGCAGTTCTCGGACGGCGAGATCGTCGACCTTGCTCACTGCGTCGCATCATGGGTGGGGCTGGGCCGGGTCGCTCACGTGCTTGGCTTCGATACGGTCTGCCTCACGCCCCCCGTGGCGCGGGAGCCTGCGTGAACGGCGAAAGGCTGGCGGGCCGCGCCGCGCTGGTGACCGGGGCCGCCGATGGGATCGGCCGTGGCATCGCGCGGCGCTTCGTCGGTGAGGGGGCAGCGGTGATCGTCGCCGATTTCGATGATGAGCGCGGGGTCGCGGTGGCGCGGGAATTGCGCGAACTGGGCGGTCGCGCCGAATTCGCGCACTGCGACGTGACAGCCAAGGCCGATGTGCTGGGTGCGGTCGATCTGTGCATCGATCGCTTTGGCTCGGTCGATATCCTCGTCAACAATGCCTATGGCGGCGAAGGACCGGTGCGGATCGAGGCCAAGACCGACGAGCGGTTCGAGCTTGCGCTCAGGATGTGCCTGTTTGCGACCAAGTGGGCGATGGAGCGCGCGCTTCCGCATATGAAGGCGCAAGGCTGGGGCCGGGTGATCAACATGGCCTCGCTCAACGGCGTCAACGCGCACATGGGCACCGCTGACTACAACGCCGCCAAGGAGGCGGTGCGCGCCTATTCCCGCACCGCCGCGCGCGAATGGGCGGGCCATGGCATCTGCGTGAACGTGATCTGCCCTGCGGCTGTATCGGCCGCCTATCGCCGCTTTGCCGAAATGGCGCCGCAAGTCGCCGCGGCGACGGCCGCCGCCAATCCGATGGGGCGCATGGGCGATCCTGAACGCGACATCGGCGGTGTCGCCGTGTTTCTCGCCAGCGAGGATGCTCGTTACCTGACGGGCAACACGCTGTTCGTGGACGGTGGCGGGCACATCAATGGCGTGCCCTGGGTGCCCGATTTCGGCGATGACTCAAGCCGGTAGAGGCGAAGGCAAGGACGGACTGGCAACCTTCGGTCGCTTCAGCGAAGTCAGGATGAAGTCTTGCCCCAGATGATCGCGGGATCGCCAGTCTGCGCCTGCCAGATCGCATCACGGCGCACAATGCGCCAGCCTTTGTCGCGAAGTTCCCAGCGATCGACATATTCGCCGTTGCTGTCGAACACCGGGCCATTGACGTCGCCGGGGCGCTGGTGGCGCGCCTGGACATAGATGCGACTGGTCGCGGTGCGGGCGCCGGGGTCGATGTCTATGGTCATGCTGCCAAGCAGATGCTGGCTCGGACCGCACATATCGAGAAAGCGGCGCATATTGTCCGTGAGCGAGGCAATGCCTGCCTGCTCGCCAAGGCCATAATCGAAGGTCAGATCTTCGGCAAAGACATCGCCGAGCGCGGCCCACTCCTTGCGGTCGAGCACGCGGGCGAATCTGGCCAGGCCATCGCGAATGGCGCGGTCGGCGGCGAGTTCGAGCAGGGCGGGCGACGCCAGCCCGGAGGAAGGCGTTTCGTCGACCACGAACATACGGGTGGCGGCGCGATCGAACACGTTTTCCTCGTCCTTGGCGATGGCTTGCGCGACGTCGGGTCGGGCGGCGTGGGCGAGGAAGCGGTCATAGGCGGTGCGATCGTCAAAGCGCATCTCGGTCACGCTGTCGAAGTCGATCGCGGCGACCGGGCTTTCGAAGGCGCCTGCCCGGTCGACGTAATTGCGGCGATAGTCGGCGATGCCCGGCAGCAACGACAAGATCAGCGGTGCATGGCGCGTTTCGTAATAGGCAATGAATGCCTCGTGCGTCAGGCCGGGCTTGCGGCGCAGCAGGGCGATGACCTTGATCATGAACTGGATGCTCCGCAAATGGCGCGCGCGGCGCGGCGGCCGGACCAGACGCAGTCGGCATAGGACAGGCCGCTGACATAGAGATTGGAGCAGATGCCGACCGCATTGCGTCCAGCCGCATAGAGGCCAGTGATTACATCGCCTGCATGGTCCTTCACCGCACCGGTCGCCTCATCGACGATCAGGCCGCCGACCGTCATGCAGGCGATGGGAAACATCTTCGCGTCGACCGAGGCGTCGATCGCATAGAACGGCCCGCGTTCGAGCATGGCCATGTCCTCTGTTGATTTGTGGAACGCATCGGGCACATGGCCGCGTGCGGAGCGGTTGTAGGCGAGCAAGGTTTCGCTCAGAGCCTTGGGGTCGATCCCCATCTTGCGCGCCAGCGCCTCAGGCGTGGGGGCCTTCACTGCCGCAAACAGGGCGTTGACCAGCGTGATGTCACGCTGAAAGGCGAGCGTATCCGTGGCGAAGGCGTCGCGCAGCGACTGGCGGAACAAGGCACGGTCGAGCACGATCCAGCCGCGCCCCTGATGGCGCTCGACCATGGCATCGCCGATGCGCGCGCCATACCAGGTTTCATTGACGAAGCGGCGCCCTTCGCCATCGACCAGCATCCCCTTGCCCCATGCGCGCGGCGGCGAGAGGAAGCGCCAGGCTGACACGCGCTCCATCAGGCCGGTCGCGCCGCCGGTCGAGACGCCCAGCATGATGCCGCTGCCGTTGTCGCCAAGCGTGCCGTTGGGCAGCCCAGCGGCGTAGTCGGGCGCGAAGTGGCGAACCATGGCGGAATTGCAGATGAAGCCGCCCGCGCTGAGGACAATTCCCTTGCGCGCGCGAATCCATGCCGCACTGCGGGCGCTGGCCTCAAGTTCGCGGGCCTTGGCAAGATAGCGAAAGCCGATGGCGTAGGTCATGCGCGCACCAGGGAAGGTGGGCGGCAGCATTGCTATCCAGCGATTGGCCTTGGCAATCAGTCCGGCATGGCGCGCGCGCACTGCCGCGTCGGCAAAGCGCAATACCCGCACTCCGATCACGCGGCCCCTGGCATCGCAAGCGAGTTGTCGGGCCTCGGCCTGCGCATGAAAGGTCAGGCCGCGGGCGAGGGCGGCATCGCGCAGTGGTTCCCATATACCCGCACCAAGACCCCATGGCTTGTTGCCGTTGCGCCGAACGGCGCGATGGCCGCGCGCGGCGGGCGGGGTGTGGCTGCGGAACGGCTCGGCAAGACTGCTGTCGGGGTGGTAGAGGAAGCGGTCGAGCGGTGGGTAGCTGGTCTTGCGGGAATAGAGCGTCGCGCTGAACGGGGCGCCATGACGGCGCAGCCATTCGAAGGTTTCGGCGCTGTCTGCACAGAACCTGCGCAGCGTTTCGGGCGCGACGACATCGCCGACTTCGGTGCGCAGGTAGGCTTCCATCATCGCAGGATCGTCGCGGACTCCCGCCTCGTGCTGGATGGAGGTGCCGCCGCCCGCATAGTAGACGCCGCCATTTGCCGCGGACGATCCTCCGCCGTCGTAGTGATCGACCGCGATGACGCCGAGGCCACGCTCCAACCCTTCGAGCGCGGCTGCGACGCCTGCTCCGCCCAGTCCGACGATGACCACATCTGCCGTTTCATCCCAGCGATGGGCGTCCGGATCTGACAGGGTCAGCGGTGGATCGATAGACAGGCCCCAGTCGGTGATCGGCGCATGAGGCGGCGGCGATGGCGGAGCGCTGCGCAGGCCAAAGGGATTTGGCGGACGCAACGGGGAGGGTTCGGTGACGCTGGTGATGCAGATTCTCCCGATCGTATCGAGGGGTATCGAATTGGCCAAATGCGTAACACAAACTGGCATTTGCCTACGGGTTTAGCAAAAGGCTTGTCAATGTCATCGCCAATTTATATGCTGATGCCCATATTCAAATACGCGATATGCCTATCGCATCACGGGAGAAGACATTGTGAGGACCCTGCTCGCCACCACGGCGCTGACTACCATTTCGCTTTTTTCGGTCCCGGCGCTGGCGCAGACTGCTGCGCAGCCTCACGCTCCGGAACCTGCTGCCAGCAATGATTCCGGCATCGGGGAAATCATCGTCACCGCGCAGAAGCGATCGGAAAACATCCAGAACGTGCCGATCGCCATTTCGGCCGTCGGAAGCCAGTTCCTCGAATCGCGCGGAATAACCTCGATCGACAGCCTCGGTTCGATCGCGCCGAACGTGAAGATCGAACGTGCGCCGTCGAACAAGACGATTTCACAAATCTCGATCCGCGGTTCGGTGACGATCAACCCCGCCGTAACCTGGGAGCCGGCGGTCGGTCTCTATCTCAACGGCGTTTACATCGCCAAGGCGCAGGGTTCGATTTTCGACGTTGCGGACCTTGAGCGCGTGGAAATCCTGCGCGGCCCGCAGGGCACGCTCTATGGCCGCAATGCGCTGGCCGGGGCGGTGAACCTGGTGCCCAAGATGCCGAGCGGAGAACTCGGCTTCAAGGGTGAGGTCAGCTACGGCAACTACAATTACTGGAAGGGCAAGGCGGTGCTTGATCTGCCGTCCTTCGGTCCGTTCTCGCTGAAGCTTTCGGGCCAGATCCAGAAGCGCGACGGCTTCATCAAGGTCGTACCCAATCCTTATCCGCAGGCGGTCCTCGCTGGGCCGAACTCGGTCAACAGCACCAACGATCTCGATGGCAAGAGCGGGATGGTTCAGCTCCGCTTCCACCCCGATGGCAGCAATTTCACCGCGGACTATATGTTCGATTACAGCAAGTTCGATCAGCGGCCAGACTTTGCGCAGCTGGTGCGGATCAACCGGAATGGCGATCCGCGCGATATCTTCGATCCGAATTCGGTCAGCTATCCCTTTGCGGGGGCCTTTTTCCCGCTGAACCTCTACGACAATCCGAACCGGCAGTCGGTCGCCTCGATCGATGCCAACCCGCTTTATGAAAAGTCGCGGACCTATGGCCATGCGCTGACCATGGCGCTGGACCTGGGCGCCGCCACGCTCAAGTCGATCACCGCATACCGCAACCTGAAGTGGCAGGATTCGCTTGATCTCGACGGGTCGCCGCTGCCAGTGGCGCTGACCCAGCGCGACACCAGCTTCCACAGCTGGAGCCAGGAATTGCAGCTGACCGGCAAGGCGATCGACAACAAGCTGAACTACGTGGCCGGCCTGTTCTACTACAAGGAAAAGGCCGAAACGCTGGGGCCGCAAAGCTTCTTTGGCGGCAGTGCGTCCTACGAGTCGGACTACGGTTCGCACACCGAGGCTTTCGCAGCCTATGCGCAGGTCGACTACAACATGACGGATGCCCTGAAACTGACGTTGGGCGCGCGCTACACGCATGAAAAGAAGGATATCCGTCGCTATTTCCGCATCAACTACGATTCGGCCAACGGTATCACGTCGCCGGTGGTCGCGGCCGACATTCCCTATGGCGGGGTGCCGGATGCCAAGTACGACAACTTCAGCCCCGCGGTGACGCTTGCCTATCAGCCCACCCGTGACATCAACCTCTACGCACGCTTCGCGCAGGGGTTCAAGTCGGGCGGGTTCAATGGCGAAACCAACGTGTTCGGCCAGGTGACAGCCGCTTGCCCGTCGGGTGCCACCGAACTGTGCAATCCCTACCGCCCGGAAAAGGTCAACAGCTACGAAATCGGCATGAAGACGCGCCTTGCCGACGGCCGGGCGATCATCAACGTCGCGGCGTTCTGGGACGAGCACAAGGATATCCAGCTTTCGGTGTTCACTGCCGGCGCCGGCGCTTCGTCGATTGTCAAGAACGCCGCCAAGGCCCGTATCCGCGGACTTGAGATCGAAACCGTGCTGCGCCCGGTCGACGCCCTTACGATCAACGCTTCGCTCGCGCTCCTCGATCCGAAGTACAAGAGCTATATCGAGGCAGTGAACGGCGTGGACACCAACGTTGCCGACAACCGCGCGTTCCCGCACACGCCCAAGACCACCGCGTCGATCGGTGCGGACCTGCGCGTGATGCAGGGCGACTGGGGCCGGCTGAACCTGTCGGGCGATCTCAGCTATGTCTCAAGCTATTACACCTTCCCCTACGCGCTGGTGACCGCCACGCCTTCTGATCAGAACGCCAACAACACCAAGTCCAACGGGCGCACCATCGTCAATCTCCGTGCCGCCGTTGCCGACCTGCCGCTCGGCGGGGCGAAGGGCGAACTGTCGCTGTGGGTCAAGAACCTGACCAAGGAAAAGAACCCCGCCAACTTCATTGATTTCGGACCGGGGTTTGGCGGGCTGACCGTAGGGTATTTCCCTGATCCGCGCACTTATGGCGTGACGGTCGGCGTGAAGTTCTGAGGCATCGGGCGTGTCGGGGCCTTGGCCTCGGCACGCCCACGACAATGAAATATCGGGAGTGAAGCGGAACATGATGTTCGAAGGCAAGAACGCGCTGATCACGGGCGCCGCATCGGGAATCGGCCGCGCCACGGCCATCCGCTTTGCCGCCGAAGGCGCGCGGGTGACGATCGGTGACAAGAACGCCGCTGGCCTTGAAGAGACCGCCGCGATGATGGCGTCGACTCCGGTGATCCAGCCATTCGATGCGGTGGACGCCGAATCCTGTCGCCAACTGGTCGCCGTTGCGGCGAAGGATGGGCTGGACGTGCTGTGCAACATTTCGGGTGTGCTCAAGTGGGGACGCAGCGAGGATTTTTCGCTCGACGATTTCGATCTGGTAATGGCGGTCAACACGCGCAGCGTGTTCGCGCTGTGCCAGGCGGCGCTGCCGCATCTGGTCGAAACCCGGGGCAACATCGTCAACACTGCCTCGGCGGCGGCCTTGCAGGGTGTCCCCTATACCACGGCCTATGTCGCTTCGAAGCACGCGGTGGCCGGGATTACCAAGAGTCTTGCGGTAGAATTCGCCAGCCGGGGCGTACGCGTGAACGCCATCTGCCCGGGCCAGGTCAATACACCGATGACGCAGCAGACGGCTATTCCGGAAGATATCGACTGGGCTTTGGTAATGCGCAACGCGCCCAAGCTGCTCGACGGGTCCTGCGAACCGGAGGACATTGCCGAACTCTTCGCGTTCCTCGCCAGCGACAAGGCGCGCAAGATCACCGGGTCGCTCTTCTCGATCGACGGCGGTCAGCTCGCCGGGTGATGTGGCGGGGAAGTGGCCAGCAACATGCGCGCCGCATCATCCCCGTCGAGCAGGGCATTGGCGCGGTGAGTGACGCGCCAGCCCGCATCGGTGCGCTTCAGCGTCCAGCGATTCGCCGACACACGGTGCGCGGCAAAGGCCCCGCCTTCGTGCCGGAAAACAACCGAATGACCCCGCGCAACGGCGCTGTCGCCGGTTATCTCGACACTGACCGGGCCGAGCAGATGGGCACAGCCGGCGGCCATCAGTTCGCGGTGTACCGACCCCTCGATCAACGCCGCGATCTCGCCGTGGCCGCAAGCAGTGGCAAAGCCGACGATCTCATACTCGCCATCCTCTACCCACAGCGCGGCAAGCGCATCGGCATCGCCGCAATCGGCGAGCGGGCCGTAGCTGGCGACAAGCTGCCGGATTTCCTCACGGTCTTCGAGCGCCTGCAGGCGCATGGCAAGCGCTTCGATTGTTTGCGACACTTCAATTCTCCTTCCGAAAGGATTTTGCGATGACCGATCCCCAATCGAACGTGGGCCATCTTGACCACGTGTGGCGGACGTTCTGTGCGCAACTGGCCGAAGCCGGCGAAGTGCTGGCGCGGCCGTCCGCGCCGATCGGGGCGCTCGACCAGGCTGAGGGGCTGCGCTACCTCAGCCGCCTGGCGCGGACCGCGCTCAACATGCTGGTCGACAGCGCCGATCCCGACTTCCCGCGGCTGTTCCTGCTGTGCGACGACAAGATCAAGATCGGCGCGGACAACCCGGACAACCTTTACCAGCAGTGCGTGGTGCGCGGCGACCGCGAGTACCGCATCACAGGCAAGCGCAATTCGGTTCCCTATTTCTCGGTGGGCAGCAAGGCCAATCGCTATGCCATAGACGGCACCATGGCCTCGACCGGCGAGATCGAGTTCGCGCAGATGGAGTTCGGCCCCGACGGAACTTTCGAGATCATCGTCAGCCGCGAACCGAGGCCGGGCAACTGGCTGCCTATGGCGGACGACACCAGCCTGCTGATCGTGCGCCAGACATTCGATGACAAGAAAACGCAAGTCGCCGCGGACATCAGTGTGGAACGGATCAGCGCGGGTCCGACGGAACCGGCGCTGCTCACGCCCGCACTGATCGAGCAACAACTTACCGCAGCGGCGGCCTGGACGCGCGGCACGGCAAACACATTTGCCACCTGGTCCGAATGGTTCAAGGCGCACCCCAACCAGTTCTACGATGCGCCGCAGGAGATCTTCTGGAAGGCGGGGGGCGATCCCAACATCTGGTACGGGCATTTCTACTATGACCTCAAGCCGGGCGAGGCACTGGTGATCGAAACGCCGGTTCCCGACTGCCGTATGTGGAACTTACAGATCGACAACTGGTGGATGGAATCGCTCGACCACGTGCACCAGAAGGTCTGGATCAACAATTCGATGGCCCGGCTCGAGGACGACGACCGTGTCATCGTGGTCTGCGCCGATACCGATCCGGGCTTTGGCAACTGGGTCGATCTGGCGGGGCACCGGTCGGGAACGGGGCTGTGGCGCTGGTTCAACGCGGCAGAACCGATCGTGCCGATGATGCGGGTGATCAACCTGTGAGCGCGACCGCCTTTGCTGAAAGGTACGGCCCGAGGGCGCTGGTATTGGGCGGATCGGAAGGTATTGGCGCAGCCTTCGCCGATGGCTTGGCTGCGGGGGGGCTGGACCTGACGCTCGTCGCACGGCGGACCGCACCGCTCGAGGCTCAGGCGGATCGACTGCGCGCCGCGCATGGAGTTAACGTCGATGTAGCCGCGGTGGACCTTGCCGCGCCAGACATCGAGCACACGGCGGTGACGCTGATGGAACGCCACGAATACGGGCTCCTCGTCTATAACGCCGGCGCCGCGCACGGAGCGGGCCTCTTTACAGAACGCGCGTTGGCGGGTGAGCTTGCCCTGGTTCGGCTGAATTGCATCGCCACGGTCGCCTTCGTCCATCAGGCACTGGTGCGGATGCGGCAACGGCGCAAGGGCGGCGTGATCCTCGTCTCCTCTATGGCGGGTCTTGCCGGTTCCGGTTTCCTTGCGACCTACGCAGCGGCCAAATCGTTCGAGATTGTCCTCGCCGAAGGCTTGCACTGGGAACACGCGGACATGAACATTGACGTGATGTGTGCGATCGCCGCAATGACCGACACACCGGCAATGCGCAATTCGGGCATGAAGTTTGACGCCATCCCTGGTTTGACGGCCATGGACAGCGAGGAGGTGGCTGAAGGCGCATTGGCGCATCTGGGACATGGTCCGGTCTGGTGCGCGGCGGGTCAAACCGCGCTCGACCAAGCGCGAACTGAGGACCGGACCAGGCTGATCGAAGCGGTCTCGGGTATGGGGGCGGCGCTGTTCGGGCTGGATCCGACCCAACCTTGCGAGTGAGTTGATGGTTGCAGCCAGTCAATCGTCCCAGTGGATCAGGTGGCTGATATCAGTGCGTTCATGCGGTTTGCGTCCGGTGGCGGCAAGGCGCTGGACGGTGACGCGGCCACCCATCTTGCTGAACTTGCGCAGCACTTCGATCACCCGGTCATAGTAGGTTGAGGCGATCTTCCACGTGCCGCCTTCGCGGCGATAGGTGTCGGTGTAGATCGCCGTACCGAAGGTGTGTGCGTCTTTTTCCAGATCGATGAACACATCCTGCAGATACCAAATGCCCGTGGCGCTGTTGTCGCCGGTAATCGTCACTTCGGGCATGACGCCGATGTGCATCGCCAGCGCGCCAGAATGGAACGAATTGGACAGGAATTCGACCATCGCGTCGCGCCCGCTCAACGAAACCTTGTAGGTGCCGCCGTTGTAGGTGCAGGCGACGTCCTGGGTGAACAGGGCGGGAAGGGCCGCAAAATCACCGGTGTCGATACTGCGGAAATAGCGGTGCTTGAGGTTCCTGATTTCCTCGATGTCGGACAATTGCTGGAGCGTGTAGGCCATCGCGTTCAGGCTTTCATTTCGTTGGCGTAGATGGCCTCGGCTCGTGCCTTCAGTGCGCGGGCGGTATCATCGAAGGCCCGCTTCACCCAGGGACCGGCAAAGCGGAACACATGGATGCCGTTTGCGCCAAGGAAGGCATCGGTGGAAAAATAGCGACACGAATCCGGGCCGATGGGCTCGATCACCTGATCCCGCCGCGCGGGATAGGGCCAGGCTTCGCTATGGATCATTTCCCACGAAATGACGCGCTCCGGCTCGAACGCGCAGATGAACTCGCAGTTGGGCACCAGGCTGCCGGGAACGGCATAGTTGGCCAGCGTCATGTCCACCGGCGCGCCCATTTCCAGCGTCGATTCCGCGCGAACGCAGAACGGATTCCATTCATTGTAGCGGGGCATATCGGTGATCACCTGCCATACGACGCGCGCCGGAGCGGCAATCTCCACGGTCTCGCTGACGGTCACCGCGTCCGGATCGAAACCGGACACCGGGTCGTCGGCAAGGGTGGGGTGGGTCTTCATCCAGTCGAGCAGCATTGCACCTCTCCCTTCAGGCGGCGACCCAGTCACCGCCGTTGACGTCGAGCATCGCGCCGGTCACTTCCGAGGCATAGTCCGACAGCAAGAAATAGACCGCCTTGGCGCAATCGGCATCGGGCGGGATGTGGCCGACCGGGATTTCGCTGGCGCGCTGCGTCTGGAATGCCTCTGCCCCGTCGCCCAGCGAACGGATGAAGCCTTCGAGCGGCGCGCCCATCATCCAGCCCATCAGGGCGGTATTGACGCGGATGCCGGTGCCGCCGAACTCGATCGCAAGGTGGCGGGTCAAGTGGTTGAGCGCGCCCTTTGCCATGCCATAGCCGCCTTCGCCGGGCATCGGCTTGCGGGTACACAGGGTTGACACGTTGACGATCGAGCCCGTGCCTTGCGCTTTCATTGCCGGATAGACGGCCATGGCCATGCGCAGCGCGCCTGCGGCGCCGACGTTGAAGGCTTGAAGCACCTGGTCGATGTCGTGTTCGATCAAGGGGCCCCAGTCGGGATGGAAGTAGGCCGAGTTGACGAGCCCGTCGATGCGGCCCCAGGTGTCGAGCGCGGCCTGCGCGGCGGCCTTGCACTGCGCGCTGTCGGTGACGTCGACAGGTACGGCGATCGCCTCGCCACCAGCGGCGACGATCTCGTGCGCGACTTCCTCGATCGCCTGCTTCGAACGCGCGGTGACAACCACTTTCGCGCCTTCCTTCGCCGCGCCGCGACAGGCAGCGCTGCCCATGCCGGGGCCAGCACCGGTGACGATCACGACCTTGTCCTTGAGGATCACAGCTTCTCTCCCGTTGGTGGCGGGTGCATCCCGCGTTGTAGTGGTGTCAGGCGGCGGCCTTCCGCCCGGCCTGGCGGCCAAAGAAGGTGCAATCGGCAAGGCTGAGGCCCGACGAATAGCCGTGGCCCCAGGCCGGAAGGCCGGAGGTACAGCGCCCGGCTGCGAACAGGCCCGCGATTGGCTGGCCAGCGCGGTCGAGCACTTCGCCAGCGGTGCTCGTTTTCAGTCCGCCGAGCGTGAAGAAGCTGAAATAGCTCGTCTCGAAATTCAGCTCGAGCGCGACGAAAGGCGACTGGTCGAGCGGCCTCAGGATCGGGGCCTGCTTGTCGAACAGCGGATCCCGCCCCGCGCGGGCATATTCGTTGTAGAATGCCATGGTCGCGGACAGGGTGCCCTTGGGCATTCCCAGTTCGGCTTCGACCTCTTCCCATGTCTCGCCCGTTCCGGCGATGGTTATACCAGCAATATCAAGTGGTTGCTCGAAGGTCGATAGATCAAGCAATTGATAGACCTTGCCCCCCGGTTGATCCACCGCGCAGCGGCTGACGCGGCCGTGGTAGCAGTCCTCGTTGATGAAACGCTGGCCCTGCACGTTGACCAGCACGCCAAAGGCATGACTTTCCGGCATGGTCCACGGACAGGTGGTGAAGAACTGGTCCATGTGTATCGCGTCACCGCCTGCGGACACGCCCAGCTCGATGCCCACGCCGTCGTCCTTGTCGCCGATCGGAGCGTTCACCCGAAAGCTGTCGGGACAATACTTGCGGCGCATCGCCTCGTTGAAGACGAAGCCGCCGGTCGCCAGAACCACACCCTTGCGCGCCCGGACGAAGTGGTCGGCGTTGTCGATGCGGACCACCGCCCCGGCCACGCGGTCGCCATCCACGATCAGCGCGACGGCACGGGCGTCGACATGGATTTCGGCGCCGAGATCGCGCGCGCGCGCTTCGAGGATGTCGATCAGCGGGCGCCCGCCACCCCAACCCATGTGCTGGATCACGTGGCCGCGGGGGGCCGGGCGGGCGTGATTGCGAAACGGTGATGCCGCCTCGCTGCCCGACCAGATCAGCGTCGAATCGTCAGTCGGTTCGATCACCTTGCCGGGCAGGAAGTTGCCCCGATAGGGTACGCCCTGATCCTTCAGCCATTGGTAGTGGGCAAGCGCTTCACGGCCGTAGAGATCGCATTTCGCCTCGTCGGCGCAGGGACCTCCAGCGAGCTTGAGGTATTTGGTGAAGTCCTCGACCGTGTCGTCGAATCCGGCGGCTTTCTGCGCATCGGTGCCGCCGCCGATGTAGATTTCCCCGCCAGATAGCGCCGAGGCTCCGCCGCTGCCCGAACTGCGTTCGAACAGCATCACGCGCGCCCCGGCGGCGCAGGCCTCGATCGCGGCGCAGGCGCCGGCCGCGCCGAAGCCGATTACCGCCACGTCGGTTTCGAAGTCCCACTGCGGCACCGCGTCGATGGCAAGCGGGTGGTACTGCGAACAGGAAGTCAATTCTGCCTCGCCTTGAGCATATCAAGCGCGACGTCGACGATCATGTCCTCCTGCCCGCCGACCATCTTGCGGCGGCCAAGTTCAAGCAGGATTTCGCGGGTGTCGATGCCGTAGGTTTCGCTGGCCTTTTCGGCATGGCGCAGGAAGCTGGAGTAGACCCCGGCATAGCCCAGGCTCAGGGTTTCGCGGTCCACCCGCACCGGGCGGTCCTGCAACGGGCGCACAAGATCCTCGGCGGCATCCATCAGCAGGTTGACGTCGCAGCCGTGGTTCCATCCCTTGCGGTCGGCAGCGGCGACGAACACTTCGAGCGGAGCATTGCCCGCGCCCGCGCCCATGCCGGTCAGGCTGGCGTCGATCCGCACCGCGCCGCACTGGGCAGCAACGATCGAGTTGGCTACGCCGAGGCTGAGGTTGTGGTGGGCGTGCATCCCGCGCTGGGTTTCGGGCTTGAGCACGCGGTCATAGGCCTCGAACCGGGTGCGCACCCCGTCCATGTCGAGCGCGCCGCCGCTGTCCGTCACATAGACGCACTGCACGCCAAAGCTTTCCATCAGCAATGCCTGGCTGGCCAGGTGTTCGGGTTCGATCATGTGGCTCATCATCAGGAAGCCGGACACGTCCATGCCCAGATCGCGGGCGATGCCGATGTGCTGCTTGCTGACGTCGGCCTCGGTGCAATGGGTCGCGACCCGCACTGAGCGCACGCCGATGTCATAGGCGCGACGGAGCTCCTCTACCGTGCCAACGCCGGGCAGGATCAGCGTGGTGAGGACGCACTTGTCGAGCACGTCGGCAACGGCTTCCAGCCATTCCCAGTCGGTGTGCGCGCCGAAGCCATAGTTGAAGCTCGCGCCCGACAACCCGTCGCCGTGTGCAACCTCGATCGCATCGACGCCCGACGCCTCGATCGCGGCGGCGATCGCCTTGACGTGGTCGATCCCGTACATGTGCTTGATCGCATGCATACCGTCGCGCAGGGTCACGTCCTGCAGATAGAGCTTGTCGCCCGCCTCGACGTTGAAAGTGCCGTTCACTGCCCCATCCCCCCCTGCTTCATCCGGCGCGCGGCGAGAAGTTCGCCGGTGGCCTTGGCCGCGGCAGTCATGATGTCGAGGTTGCCCGAATAACTGGGCAGGTAATCGCCCGCGCCTTCCACTTCGAGCATGATCATCGACTTGATCCCGGTGAAGTCGCCCATGCCGGGGATCCTGAGCTTGTTGTTGTCGCCATAGCGCTCGAACTGGATCTCCTGCTTGAGGCGATAGCCCGGCACGTATTTCTGCACTTCGGCAACCATGTCCTTCACCGATTGGCGGATCTCGTCCTCGGTTGCGCCTTCCGACAGAGTGAACACGGTGTCGCGCATGATCATCGGTGGTTCGGCCGGGTTGAGGATGATGATCGCCTTGCCTTTGGCAGCTCCGCCGACCACCTCGATGGCGCGCGCCGTGGTGCGGGTGAACTCGTCGATGTTGGCGCGCGTTCCGGGCCCGGCCGAGCGCGAGGAGACCGAAGCGACGATCTCGGCATAGTGGACCTTGTCTGACACGCGGGCCACGGCGGCGACCATCGGGATCGTCGCCTGGCCGCCGCAGGTCACCATGTTGACGTTGGGCTGATCGAGGTGCGCGTGCATATTGACTGGCGGTACGGTGAACGGCCCGATCGCGGCCGGGGTCAGGTCGACCACCTGGATGCCGTCGGCGCGCAGCGCCTCGTCGTGGACCTTGTGGGCATAGGCGCTGGTCGCATCGAAGGCGATACCGATCTCGCCATAGCAGGGCAGCGCCTTCAGGCCCTCGATCCCCTCGTGGGTGGTGGCGATGCCGTGCTCGCGCGCCATCGCCAGGCCCTCGCTGGCGGGATCGATCCCCACCACTGCCGCCAGTTCCATGTTCTGCGGATATTTGATCATCTTCATCATCAGGTCGGTGCCGATATTGCCCGAGCCGATGATCGCGGCCTTTACGCGTGCCATTGCTGTCATCCTTACGCGAAGTTGGCGACGCAGGTGCCCAAGGGGCCGCTCGCATCGCTCAGGGTCATTTCGAAACGGTCGCCCCGGGCGGCGGGGGCGAGGGGCACGAGACTGCCCGACAGGATCACGTCGCCGGCATCGAGCGTGGCGCCGTGGGCGCCCAGCGTGTTCGCCAGCCAGGCGACCGCCTGGGCCGGATCGCCCTGCACGGCATGGCCATAGCCTTCCGAGAGCGGCTCACCATTCTTCGTCACTGCGACGTGCAGGTTGGGCAGGTCCAGTCGGGCCGGATCAAGGCGTTCCTTGCCGATCACGAAGACGCCGCAACTGGCATTGTCCGCCACTGTATCGACGATCGCGATCTGCCAGTCGTCAATCCGGCTATCGACGATCTCGAAGCATGGCGCGATCCATTCCGTCGCCGCCAAGACATCGGCTGCGGTCACGCCGGGGCCATTGAGGCTGCGCTTCAGGATGAAAGCAATCTCCGCCTCGGCCCGGGGCGCAATCAGCGCTCTGTCATCGATGTCGATGTCGCCTTCGATATGCATCCAGTCGGTCAGGAAGCCGAAATCGGGTTGATGCACCCCCAGCATATCCTGAACGGCCTTCGAGGTAGCACCGATCTTCTTGCCCACCACCCGCTCGCCGTCCTTCAGTCGGCGAGACAGCAAATCAAGGCTGATCGCATAGGCATCGTCGATCGTCAGCGACGGATCCTGCTCGATCAGCGGACGGATCGTCTTGCGCGCGCGCAGGGCTTCGTAGAGGGCGCTGCCATACGTTTCAGCGACGGGCATCGAGGAACTCGAGTGCATAGGCGTTGAACTCTGCCGCGCGTTCGACCTGCACCCAGTGGCCGGTGCGGCCGAAGGTTATGGCGCGCACGTCCGCGCATTTGTCGAGGAACAGGCGGGAGTGGGCTTCGGGACAGAATTCGTCATTCAGGCCCCAGAGAACGAAGATCGACTTGTCGATTTCGCTCAGACGCGGGCTGAGGTCGGGCGTACGCATACGAACGAGCACGTCCTTGGGTTGAGTCCGCGCTACCGCGAAGCGTTCGGCCACGAGCGCATCGGGAATATTCGGTGCGAAGTCCGGATGGACGAGGTTGGAAACCAACCGCTTCTGTTCGGCCAGATCGAAATCCGGACCGCCGAAGCTGGAAACCATCTTGGCGATGCCGGGCATCACGAAATAGGCTTCGCGTTCCGCCACGCAGCCCGGCGCCATCAGCACCAGGTTCTTCGTGAACGCCGGATGATCGAGCGTCATCAACAGGGCGATGCCCCCGCCCAGCGAATTACCGACAAGGCTGGCCTGCGTCAGCCCGTGCGCGGTCAGCGCTTCGTAGACCGTGTCGGTGAACAGTTGCAGCGTGTAGTCGATGCCTTCGGGCTTGGACGAGGCGCCATAGCCGATCAGGTCCGGCAGGATCACCCGGTAGCCCGCGGCGATGAAGGCGTCGATGTTCTGGCGGAAATTCGACGCGCCCGACGCGCCCGGTCCGCTGCCGTGAAGGAAGACGACCGCCGGTGCGGCGGGATCGCCGGCTTCGACAATCTGAATGTCATAGCCGCCGGATACGCGATAGGTCGCTTGGGTGAGTTCTGCCATGGGTGCCGCCCTGCTCAGACGAAGGTGAAGGTGGGCTGCTGCCCGTTGAGCGCACCGACGAGGTCGACCGTGCGATTGGCCGGGTCGTTCGCCACGTGGGCTCGTCCGGCATGGAGGTCGAGCCACGGCTGGATGATCGGGCTGGACATATAGATCGCCCGCCCGCCCAATAGCTTGACCATGTCATCGACAAGATCCGCCATTCGCCGCACCACGCTCGACGAGTTGTAGGCGTAAAGCGTGCGCTTCTCCATCGGGATGGCCTCGCCGCGTTCGGCATGACCCATCAGATCATCGAAGGTGAGGCGCAGGGTCTGCTCCATCTCGGTGACCTCGGCATAGGCACGGCTGATCGCGGCGAGCAGGAACGGATCGTTCTTCGAAGCCTTTCCGGTATTGGTCGAGACACGGTTTTGAGCGATTTCCATCGCCGCCGAAATCGCCGCTCGCGCCCCGCCGAACGCGGCGGTGGAAACCGAGCGCATGAACACCTGCGCCCAGGGCAGAGTGTAGAGCGGACCAGGGTTGGTCTGCTGCCCCGGGTTCGTGCACAGAAAACCATCAATTGCGCGATGGGTGCGGTGTTCGGGCACGAAAGCATCGTCGACGATCACGTCATGGCTGCCGGTGCCTTGCAGGCCGAACACGTGCCAGCTGTCCGTGTCGATGGTGTAGTCCTTGCGCGGCAACAGGAACGAGCGCATTTCCGGTACGCCGCCTTCTTCGGCAGGGGGGACGAGTGCGCCGAGAACGACCCATTGGCAGTGGACCGAACCGGTTGAAAAACCCCAGTGTCCCGACAGGCGATATCCACCATCCACCCGCGTCACCTTGCCCACCGGTTGATAGCTGGAGGAGACGAGGGTTGCGGGATCATCGCCCCAGACTTCGACCTGGGCTTGTTCGTGGAACAGTGCGATCTCGTATGGGTGGCAGCCCACGACGCCGTACATCCATCCGCTCGACATACAGCCTTCGGCCAGGGCGCGCTGGACGTCGTAGAACACGTTGGGATGCATCTCGAACCCGCCCCAGCGACGGGGCTGGAGGATGCGGAAAAAGCCGGCTTCCTGAAATTCGGCAATCGATTCGGCGGGAACATCCCGTCCGGCGACGCAGGCCGCAGCGCGCTGGCGCAACACCGGGATCATGGCCCGCGCGCGCGAAATCAGTTTCTCTGCTGTAGGGATAGGGCTGGATTCGGCCGTAAGAGGGGCAGTGTTCGTCATCTCTCGCAATCGCTCCCAATCGACTCATTTGCCCCTTGGGGCGCTTCATTCGTAATTAAAATTGTCATGTAATACGCAAATCGTCAATTGAAAAGCGGATTGGCTTTCGATATTGGCGGTTTCGAATCCGATGTGGCAAGCTTTTCTGTCGGAATGATGCAAGAGGGAGAGACCGCGTCGTGAAGAATGCCGATCGTATCGACCTGGCTGGGCAGGTGGCCATCGTCACCGGCGGCACGCGCGGGCTTGGTCGGCAGATCGCCGGTGCCTTGGCCACCGCTGGCGCGCGTGTTGTCGTATGCGGTCGCAATGCGCCTGAAAGCCTGCCGGATGGCGTCAGCTTCCACGCTGCCGACATTCGTGATCCGGATCAGGCCAGGTCTTTTGTGGACGCGGTGGTGGCGCAACACGGCCGCATCGACATTCTGGTCAACAACGCGGGCGGTTCGCCCCACGCGGCGGCGGCCTCGGCAAGCCCGCGGTTTTTCGACGCGATTCTCAAGCTGAACCTGCATGCCGCGATGTACATGGCGCAGGCGGCGTTCACCCACATGCAGGCCGCGCGCAGCGGAAGCATCGTCAACATCGCCAGCGTCTCGGCGATCCGCCCCTCGCCCATGACCGCCGCCTATGGCGCGGCCAAGGCCGGCCTGCTGAGCCTGACGCAGAGCCTCGCGCAGGAATGGGGGCCGGATGGGGTGCGCGTAAACGCGATCATCGTCGGCCTGATGCAGACCGAAAACGCGGAAGCGACCTATGGCGATGCAGAGGCGCAGGCCAGCGTCGCGCGGTCGTTGCCGTTGCAGCGCATGGGCACCGGCAACGACGTTGCGGGCGCGGTGTTGTGGTTGTGCTCGAGCCTTGCCGACTGGGTCAGCGGGGCGCGAATCAATGTCGATGGCGGCGGTGAGAGACCGTTCTTCCTCGATCTCGTGAAAGGACAATGATCGCCATGGGCATCAAGGCGCTGGGTTATGTCGTCGTGGAGACGGTCAAGCCTGAGGAATGGGACCGCTTTCTCACCGAATTCGTCGGGGTGATGCGCGCGGGCGAGGCGACGGACGGCGCCGCGCTCTACCGCGTGGATGACCGCGTTTTTCGCATCCGCATTCAGCCCGGGGCGCGCGAATGGTTTGTCGCGGCGGGCTATGAAGTGGCCGATCGCGCTACGCTCGACGCGCTCGCGGCAAAGGTTGCCGCGGCTGGCCGACCAGTCGAATGGGCAAGCGGCGACGAAGCGGCGGATCGTGGCGCGCAGGCGCTGTTCCGTACCACTGACCCGGCAGGCAACGGCCTGGAATTCTATTGTGGGGACGTGCGCACGGATGTGCCGTTTCTGTCGCCGATCGGCGTGCCACGCTTCATCACTGGCGACATGGGCATGGGCCACGCGGTGTTTTCCGCGCCCAACTTCGATGAAACTATCGCGTTCCACTGTGACGTGCTGGGCTTCCGCCAGACCGACATGCCGCGATTCCATCTGTTCGGTCCGGAAGGCCCGTCGATGGGCTTTGCCTTCCTTCATGCCGACAATGGCCGCCACCATTCGATCGCGTTCGGCGAAGGCCCGGTGCCGCCGTCTGGTGCGGTCCATATCATGCTCGAACTTCCC
>JAFEEP010000011.1 GCA_018241045.1 Pseudomonadota bacterium
GACCTTGGCATCGGCTTCCTGTTCGCAGGCAGGCATCACCCGTCGATGGCGCGGATCATGCCGATCCGCCGCGCGATCGCGCAGCGCACCATCTTCAACCTGATGGGCCCGCTGGCCAATCCCGCCGGGGTCCAGCGCCAGCTTGTCGGCATCGCCCGCCCGGCCTATGTCCCGCTCTATGCCGAGGCGCTGCACCGGCTCGGCACGACTGGCTCGATGGTCGTCGCCAGCGACGAGGGGCTCGACGAGCTGAGCCTCGCCGGCGGCAACGAGATCGCCCGGGCCGATGCCGCGGGCTTCACCATGCAGCGCTCCGCGCCCGCCGATGCCGGACTGCCCACGCACCCCACCGCCGCGATCCGCGGCGGCGACGCCCGCCACAACGCAGCCGCCCTGCGCGCGCTGCTGATGGGCGAGCCCGGACCCTACCGCGAAGCCGTCCTGTTCAACGCTGCCGCCGCACTGATCGTTGCGGGGGAAGTGACGGACTGGCACACCGGGGTCGAGGAAGCCGCCGAAGCGATCGACAAGGGCCTCGCCAAGGCGCTGCTCGATTGCTGGATTTCCGTGGTCGGACAGAATTGATTCACTCGACATCGCCCGACCGCCCCGGCTAGGGGCGCGATGATGACCGACAAACTCGCCGAAATCTGCACCACCAAACGCGGGGAAGTGGCCGCACGCAAGGCGCTCGCCTCGCTCGCTGATCTTGATGCCCTCGCCACCGCGCAGAGCGCCCCGCGCGGGTTTGAAGCGGCTTTGCGCGCACGCGCAGCAAGCGGCTTCGCGCTGATCGCCGAGATCAAGAAGGCCAGCCCCTCCAAGGGTCTGATCCGTGCCGACTTCGATCCCCCGGCTCACGCCCGGGCCTATGAGGCGGGTGGCGCCGCCTGCCTGTCGGTG
The DNA here is from genome assembly GCA_018241045.1 of Pseudomonadota bacterium. Taxonomy (GTDB): domain Bacteria; phylum Pseudomonadota; class Alphaproteobacteria; order Sphingomonadales; family Sphingomonadaceae; genus Novosphingobium. Next base: position 904 of record JAFEEP010000011.1, read on the forward strand.
CTGACCGACGCGCCGTACTTCCAGGGGCATGAAGATTACCTGGTCGCCGCACGTGCTGCCTGCACGCTGCCAGTGCTGCGCAAGGATTTCATGGTCGATCCGTGGCAAGTGGCGGAGGCCCGCGCGATTGGCGCCGACGCCATCCTGATCATCGTTGCCGCGCTTGACGACGGACAAATGGTCGAGATCGAGGCGGCTGCGCGCGAACGCGGGATGGACGCACTGGTCGAGGTTCATGACGAGGCCGAGATGGCGCGCGCCGCACGATTGAAGTCGCGACTGATCGGGGTCAACAACCGCGACCTCAAGCGCTTCGTCACCGATGTTGCCACCACCGAGCGGCTTGCCCCCCATGCCCCGGAAGGCACCCTGCTGGTCAGCGAAAGCGGGATCAACAGCCACGCCGACCTGCAACGCTTGGCCGAACATGACGTGCGCACGTTCCTCGTCGGGGAGAGCCTGATGCGTCAGGCCGACGTCGCTGCTGCCACGCGCGCGCTGCTGGAAGGCTAGACTGTCCTACCACGCCGTGATCTGGCACAAGGCCGTGATGATCCCTGCACTCTCCTCCCGGTCCGCAACGACGATTGCGAATGCGAGGCACGCCGGAAACTTTTCCATTCCCGGAACCCTGTGCACTTTGCCAGGTTATTCAGGAGCGCAGGTGCCAGAATGAACAAACTCACCCATCTCGACGAAGCAGGCAAGGCGCGGATGGTTGATGTCGGCGGCAAGGCAGCAACGACGCGACTGGCCATCGCAGAAGGTCAGATCCGCATGAATGCGACCGCGCTCTCCGCGATTCGCGATGGCGCGGTGCCCAAGGGCGATGTTCTCGCCGCCGCGCGGATCGCCGGGATCATGGCGGCGAAGAAGACCGCCGAACTGATTCCACTGTGCCACCCCCTCGCGCTCGATGCGGTGACGGTCGATTTCAGGCTCGACGAGAGCGGCGTCAGGGTCAGCGCGAGCGCCGCACTCACCGGACGCACCGGGGTCGAGATGGAAGCACTGACCGCAGTCTCGGTCGCGCTGCTCACCGTCTATGACATGGCCAAGGCGATCGACAAGGGTATGGTCATCGACGGAGTGCGCCTGATTGAAAAGCGTGGCGGCAAATCGGGCCATTGGCGGGTCGACGACTAATTGCGCCAAAATGGCGGAAATGCTTGACGCGATTCGTTTCGTTGCTTACTTGTTCCGCATTCGTTCACTGAACGGTGCAGGAACATCGCCCGGATGTTCTCCCGTCTTTACCGGAGTGACAGGCGTATGCTGACCCGCAAGCAGCACGAACTGATCCGTTTCATCCAGGTCCGGCTTGAAGAAACCGGCGTTTCCCCTTCGTTCGAGGAAATGAAGGAGGCGCTCGACCTCAAGTCGAAGTCGGGGGTTCACCGCCTGATTTCGGCGCTGGAGGAACGCGGGTTCATCCGTCGCCTGCCTAACCGCGCCCGCGCGCTTGAGGTGCTGCGCCAGCCTGACGACGTTGGGGCCAAGGCCCCGGCACGCGCCGCAAACAGCAACGCCGCCGCCGCTGTGATCCGTCCGCCCGAAGCGCGCCCCGCCCCGGCCAACGACGTGATCGAGATTCCGCTCCACGGCCGGATCGCCGCCGGCGTCCCGATCGAGGCGATGGAAACCGCTGCCATGCTGCCGGTGCCCGCCGCACTGCTTGGCGCGGGCGAACACTATGCGCTCGAGGTATCGGGCGATTCGATGATCGAGGCGGGAATCCTCGATGGCGACTATGCCCTGATCCGCCGCACCGACACTGCCCGCGACGGCGAGATCGTGGTCGCGCTGGTCCGGGGCGAGGAAGCCACGCTCAAGTACCTCCATCGCGAGGGCGGGCGCGTGCGGCTCGATCCGGCCAATGCGGCCTACGAACCGCAGGTCTATGATCCGCGAGAGGTAGTGGTCCAGGGCAAGCTCGCCGGGCTGCTGCGCCGCTATCACTAAGGGCTGCTCAAGGCACTGACGGCGACTCCGGGCCGGGGGATCGCAGCGGGCCATTGCCATTGTAGCGGCTTGTTCGCGGGGCATAGGCACGGGTTGCCGGTTGCCACCAGCCATGGCGCCCCTCGTCCTCGGCAACCGTGCTGTAGCGCCCCGCTTCCAGGTCAATCGTCAGCCCGCCGCTGCGATCGAGCATCCTCCGGTCGGCCTTGAGCCAACGCGGGCGGCACGATCGCGGCAGATAGCGCGGGGCGATCACCACATCGGCCCGCTCGCAAGCGGCGGCCAGGGCGCGCTCGGCAACCCGGTCCTTGCCGCGTCCGATCAGCAGTTCCCATGGACGTCCACCGCGCCGAAGCGTGACCGCGCAGAAGTCTGGATTGCAGCGCGCACCGGGCCAGTCGGCGATCTGCCTCGTCTCGCCCTCCATGCCTGAAAGTTGCACCAGATTATCGCGGGCAAAGTCGCTGCGGCTGTCGCGCAGGACCAGCAGTTCCGTGCCCTCGCCGGTGATCCCGACGTGGCGCCCGTCGCCGGAAACCAGCACGTCGGGCGGCCGTGCGCACACCAGCATCAGCGTTCCGATCGATGCCGCAACCAGCCCCAGCAGTCGCGCCTTGCCGCGCCACAGCGCCATCCAGAACCCGCCGAGCAGGCACAGCGCGAATGCACCCTCGCCCACGGCAGGCAGCAGCGTCACCGCACCGGGCCAGGACGCTGTCCAGTGCGCCAGTGCAAGCAGCAGATCGAGCGATTTGCCCGCCAGCCACCAGAAGGGCGCGCCCAGGCCGACAGTGTCGAACAGCAGCGCCAGCGCGATCAGCGGCATCGAGGCGAAGGTCGTCAGCGGGATGGCGACGATGTTGGCAATGGCGCCGTAAACCCCGGCGCGGTGGAAGTGGAACAGCCCGATCGGCAGCAGGGCGAGTTCGATCACGATCCCGGTCAGCAGCAGCGATCCGGCGTGACGCAGCCCCTTGGCCCACCACGGCTCCTCGCGCGCCTGGAACAGCGCGCGCGCCGGTGCGGCGCCGTGCAGCGCGACGATCGCGATCACCGCGGCAAAGCTCATCTGGAAGCTGGGGCCGACCAGTGCCTCGGGCCAGATCAACAGGATCGCGAAGGCGCCTACGGCGATCATCCGCATCGACAGCGCCTCGCGCCCCAGCACCAGCGCTGCCAGCACCAGCAGCGCGCCGATGCACGAGCGGATCGTCGGGACCTCGGAGCCGGTGAGCAAAGTGTAGCCGATCCCGGCCAGCGCCCCTGACCCCGCCGCAACCAATGGCAGCCGCACCCGCAAGGCGAGCCAGGGGATCAGCGCGATCAGGCGCAGGGTGATGACATAGGCGGCCGCGATCACCGCGCTGACGTGGAGCCCGCTGATCGACAGCAGGTGCGTGAGCCCAGCGTCGCGCATCGCCTCCTCATCCGCCTCGGCGATAGCCCCACGGTCACCGCTGGCGAAAGCTGCGGCGATCGTGCCGGCGGAGCCGCTCAAGTTGGCGCGAACGTGCTGCGACAGGTTGCGTTGCAACTGCCGCAGAAAGCTGCCGCTGTCGCCCGAACCAACCACGGTGACCGGGCCAAGTACGCTGCCGGTTGCTGCGAGCCCCGAAAACCACGCGGTCCGTGCGAAATCATAGCCGCCCGGCAGCATCGGTGGCGCAGGCGGGACGAGCCGCGCGCGCAGTCGCACCGTGGCGTCGTCGCTGAGCCCGGCAACATCGCCGTCGAGATCGAGATTGAGCCGCACCCTGATCGCCCGGCCGGAGCCGGGCTCGCGCGTCGCCAGCAGCAGCCGCACCCGCTGCTCGGCGGGTTGCTCCTCGCGGTCGAGAACCTTGCCTTCGATAACAGCAACCATCGGCCGCGCGATCGGCGGCGTGCCAACCAGCGCGGACTTGCCCCAGACCAGCAATGCCCCGGCGGCACCGGCGCAAAGCATGACCACAAGCGACTGGCGCAGATAGGGAAACCGGCCATCACGGTGCAACAGGACGAGCCCGAGCAGCGCCCCTGCCAGGCAAGCGCTGACCCAGGCGAGCCATTGCCACACGGTCGGAAGGACGAACCATGCCGCGATTCCCGAGGCGAAGGCCACCACGGCCCAGGGCCCGCGGTCGAAACCTGCCCCGGCAAGGAACGATTCGACTTTGGCGAGGCCGCTGGACAAGTCGACGCGGTTGCGCCAAGGGCGATGTTGCAGTGCAGCGCCGACCGGTTCTGCTTCGCCCATCGGCACAGTTGGCGGAACACGGCTGGCCATCGCGCACCGAATGACAGGAAGGAAGGGTCAATGGCAAGCGGAAGCGGCAGGGACGCAGCGGGGACGGATCAATCCGTCGTCACGCGCTTTGCCCCCTCGCCCACCGGCTTCCTCCACATTGGCGGCGCCCGCACCGCGCTGTTCAACTGGCTCTTTGCCCGCCACACCGGCGGCAAGTACCTCCTGCGGATAGAGGATACCGACCGCGCCCGCTCGACCGATGCGGCGATCGATGCGATCTTCGACGGGCTCGATTGGCTTGGCCTGATGGGCGACGAACCGGCAACCTTCCAGTTCGCCCGTTCCGATCGCCACGCCGAGGTGGCTCACACGCTGCTCGACGCCGGGCTGGCCTATCGCTGCTACCTCACCCCCGAGGAACTGGCCGAGCGCCGCGCCTTGGCCCAGGCCGAGCGTCGCCCGTTTCGCATCAACAGCGAATGGCGCAATGCCGCGCCCGAAAGCTGGCCCGCCGACAAGCCCTATGTCGTGCGGATAAAGGCGCCACACGAAGGCGAGACGACGATCGACGACCTGGTCCAGGGGTCGATCACCGTCGCCAACATCGAGCTGGATGACTTCATCCTGCTGCGTTCGGACGGGACGCCCACCTATATGCTCGCGGTGGTGGTCGACGATCACGACATGGGGGTGACTCACGTCATCCGCGGTGACGATCACATCAACAACGCGTTCCGTCAATTGCTCATCATCCGCGGGATGCACGCGGTCGAGGGCGGCTGGCCCGATCCGGCCTATGGCCACGTTCCGCTGATTCACGGCGCGGACGGGGCCAAGCTGTCCAAGCGCCACGGCGCGCTGGGGGTCGATGCCTATCGCGACGACATGGGCATCCTGCCCGAGGCGCTGTTCAACTATCTGCTGCGCCTGGGCTGGGGCCACGGCGACGACGAGATCATCTCGCGCAATCAGGCTGTCGAATGGTTCGATATCGCCCATGTCGGCAAGGGTGCGGCACGGTTCGACCTCGCCAAGCTGCAGAACCTCAACGGCCACTACCTGCGCGAGGCTGACGACGCGCGCCTTGCCACACTCGTCGCGCCGAGGATGGCGGGCGCAGTCGATATTGGCCTGCTGACCCGCGCCATGCCGGTGATCAAGGTCCGGGCCAAGGACCTGAACGAACTCGCGGCCGGCGCCGCCTTCCTCTTCGCCACGCGCCCGCTGACGATCGAGGCCAAGGCCGAAGCGCTGCTGACAGACGAGGCGCGCGCGCTGCTGGGCGACATTTCGGCGCGGATTGGCGTCATCGGCGACTGGAGCCTCGAAACGCTCGAGGCTTCATTGAAGGCAATGGCCGAGGAACGCGGCCTGGGCCTCGGCAAACTTGCCCAACCCCTTAGGGCTGCGCTAACGGGGCAGACGACCTCCCCGGGCATATTCGACGTATTGGTTCTGCTGGGACGGGACGAAAGCCTTGCGCGGATCGACGCGCAGGCCAGCCCCGCCACGGCACGACAGGTTGAGGAGTAAACAAGGTGGGCGATTCAGCGAAACTGCAGGCAAGCGGCAAGGACTACGAATTCCCGGTGCTGTCCGGCTCGGTCGGCCCCGAGGTGATCGATATCCGCAAGCTCTATGGGCAGACCGGAAAGTTCACCTATGACCCGGGCTTCACCAGCACGGCAAGCTGCGAAAGCGCGATCACCTACATCGACGGCGATGAAGGCGTGCTGCTGCACCGCGGTTATCCGATCGGCCAGCTGGCCGAGGATTCCTCGTTCATGGAAACCAGCTATCTGTTGCTCAATGGCGAACTGCCGAGCCCGCAGGAACTGGCCGACTTTACCCGTACGATCAGCCGCCACACCATGCTGCACGAACAGCTGGCGACCTTCTATCGCGGGTTCCGTCGCGACGCGCACCCGATGGCCATCATGTGCGGCGTGGTCGGCGCGCTTTCGGCATTCTATCACGATTCGACCGACATCGCCGATCCGCAGCACCGCAAGATCAGCTCGCACCGGCTGATCGCCAAGATGCCGACGATCGCGGCAATGGCGTACAAGTATTCGGTCGGTCAGCCCTTCGTCTATCCCGACAACAGCCTGTCCTACACCGGCAACTTCCTGCGGATGACCTTCGGCGTTCCGGCCGAGCCCTATGTGGTCAACCCGGTGGTCGAAAAGGCGCTGGACCGGATCTTCATCCTCCATGCCGATCACGAACAGAACGCTTCGACCAGCACCGTGCGCCTGGCCGGCTCGTCTGGCGCCAATCCGTTCGCCTGCATCGCTGCGGGCATCGCCTGCCTGTGGGGTCCGGCGCATGGCGGCGCCAACGAGGCCGCGCTCAATATGCTGCACGAGATCGGCACCCCCGATCGCATCCCGCACTATATCGAGCGCGCCAAGGACAAGAACGATCCGTTCCGCCTGATGGGCTTCGGTCACCGTGTCTACAAGAACTACGATCCGCGCGCGACGGTGATGCAGAAGACCGTGCGCGAGGTATTCGAGGCGCTGAAGGTCAACGATCCGGTGTTCGAGGTTGCCCTGCGGCTTGAGGAAATGGCGCTCAACGATCCCTATTTCATCGAGAAGAAGCTGTTCCCCAACGTTGACTTCTACTCGGGCGTGATCCTCTCCGCGATCGGTTTCCCGACCACGATGTTCACCGCATTGTTCGCCCTCGCCCGCACGGTTGGCTGGGTGGCGCAGTGGAACGAAATGATCTCTGATCCCAACCAGAAGATCGGTCGTCCGCGCCAGCTCTACACCGGCGCGACCCAGCGCAACTACGTTCCGCTCGACAAGCGCTGATCGGACGCGCAGTTTCCTTCGCGTCGGCGCGATCCACCACGCGCCGACCGGGAGCTGCTATCATGGCGATCATGCGTCGCGCATTTCTGGTCATCGGCACCCTGGCGGTGCTGATGGGCCTGCTGTGGGTCGGTCAGGGCCTCGGCTTGATCAGGTGGCCCGCCTCGAGCTTCATGCTGGGCGACCCGCGATGGGCGATCAACGGTTCAATCACCGCCCTCATTGGCATTGGGCTCGTCTGGTTCGGTGCGCGTGACAGGGGCCGCGGCAAGTAGGTCACCCGGCACATCGAGGATGAAGCGCGCGCCCTGCCCCGGCGCGCTTTCGACGGTCAATTCTCCGCCCATGGCCCGGGCCAAGCGCCGCGAAATGTAGAGCCCCAGGCCCGATCCGCTTTCGTCGCTGCGACCCAATCGTTCGAACTTCTCGAACACGCGCTCCTGCTGCTGGGCGCTGAGCCCCGGCCCCTGATCGGCGACGATCACCTTGGCGCGCGCGCCTTCGGGTTCGAGGCGGATCCAGACCTGCGAGTTGTCGGGCGAATAGCGGATCGCATTGCCGACCAGGTTGAGCAGCACCTGAAGCACCCGGCGGAACTCGGCGATGGCGGGCAGATGCTCGCCAAGACGCGGCGCGTCGATCGCGATGCCGCGTTCCTGCGCCCGCACCGCAAGGATGCCCGCCGCGCGGCGTGCCACGTCCGCCAAGTCGATCCGGTCGGGTGCGGTGTTGAAGTCCTCGGCCTCGACCACTTCCAGATCGGCGAGGTCCTCGACCAGCGACAGCAGGTGCTGCCCCGCAACGGCAATGTCGGCAGCGTACTGGCTGTATTCCTCGGCCAGCGGCCCGGCCATGCGGGTGCGGATCGTCTCGGCATTGGCGATGATCCGCGCAATCGGCTGACGCAGCACAGGCGCGATGTCACGCCCGACCAGGCCCCGACCGTTCTGCGGCAGCACCGGCGCTGCGGGCGGAACCGGAAGCACCGGCGGCGCTGCGAGTGGCTGCTCGGCCGTCAGGCACAGTTCGAACCCGGTTGGCTCTTGCCCCGGGGCTTGATGCGGCAGCAGCGCCGCCCGCCAGGAACGCTCCGAACCGGCAAATGACACATTCGCGCCATCAAGCAAACGCCAGTGCAGCGGTTGCTGGTGGCTGCTTCCGGCAATGGTCACGAAATCAGTCCACGGCTTGCCGAAGCCGTCACGCATGGCTTGCGTCAGATCGGCCAGATCAACCGCCTCGCTCTCTACCGTCAGGACGTTCTGCTGGGCGTCGAGGCGCGCCGTCAGTTCGGCCAGTGTGCGGTCAATCGCGCTGCGGTGTTCGGCAACCTGTGCGGGATCCTCGGTGGGCAAAGGTGTTGCCTGCCACGAGCGAATGACGATGTTGCTGCCCTCGCCCACCGGCTCGACCTCGACCCAGGCCGAAATCGCATCGCGCCCGTCAGTTGCGCGGATCGTGCGGGCGAGCTTGAGATTGTAGGTCTGCGCCTTGCGCACCAGTTCGAGCAGCGCCGGAATGGCGATGATCCCCGGAATCTCGCCGCCGCAGCGCAGGTGCAGACCGGCAAGCGGCTCGTCGGCGCTGACCAGTCGGTCATCGCCGTCGCTTCGCGCCTGGGCCAGCGAGGTGGCAATGGAATGCATCGATCAGAAGCCGGGATAGGGAGTGGAACGGGCGAGCAGCGCGGCGGCGCGATCGGCGCCGAGCTGGTCGAAGTTATCCGGCAGGGTCACGTCCGGATAGAGCGCCATGAACTGCTCCTCGATCGCCTGGGGCTTGAGCCCGGCAGCGCGCAGCGACAGGGCGAGGCGGGCGAACTGCCCTTCGCAGGTCGCGAGCACCGCCAGATCGCGGTCCTGTCCCGAAGCCAGCGCCAGCGCGGTAAGGAACATGGCGGCGCCGGCATGGCCGACCGACAACGCCGCGGTCGCTCCCCCGCCCATTGCGGCAATGAGTCGCGAAGCCAGGCCGAGGCGGCTGCGCCCCTCGTCATAGCTGGCACGGATGGCGCGTTCGGCCTTGGCACACAGCTCCTGCTGCGCCGCGCCCTCGCCGCCGAAAGCGCGTAAAGAGACCAGCGTGGCGTGAAGCAGATCGCCGGGCAGCTCAATCAAGGGCAGTTGCATCCGGCGCTGCTGCTGCGCGAAGCGCGCCTGGGCGGCGAGCAGCGCCATCGCGTGCGTCGCGGTCAGCGCCTCGGTCGAGGCGATCAGCGCCTGCAGCAGGGGCGACAGAACCGGATCGAGCGCAAGGCGCGCCTGCAACCGCTCGGTCAGGTGCCATTCCAGCGCGAGGGCATGGCAATGGGCCAGCAGGCTGGGATGCGCGGTCAGGCTGGCCACCAAGGCGTTCTGGGCGACAGCGTCATGCGCGCGCTCCCCGCCCTGATCGGCGGCCGTCGTCAGTTCATCGAGCAGTTGCCGCGCGATGTCGGCGATCATCCCGCGCACACGCGCGATGATCTCGTCACTGAAAACCGAATGCTCGTCGTTCGTCAGCAGATGACGCAGGATCGGGCCATAGGTGCCGATCTGGGCATCGCCCTCGGACAGTTCATCGCGCAACAAATCCTCGGCACTTGGGCCGGGTGCGATCGGGACAGGTGTTTCGATCATCCCTACCGCTTATACCGACAGGGTTAAGGTCGCGTTAGCCGCTTTGTGAGGCCGGGAAGCCCAATTCCGGCGAGTGCTGCGATGACCGCTCCGGCATGAAGCACGAAGTTCCCCGCCCCTCCGGCAAGCGCCCCGGCAAGGATCACGGCAAGGACCGCGCGATCCTGAAACCAGGCCGACCAGCGCAGGCTCACCACCCTCGGCAGGATGCGCAGCAGGGCCACCAGCATGAACGCCGGAAACAGGCGGTCGGGCAAGGACTGCCACGGATGCGCCTCGGCTCCGAATCCGGCCAGCCCGATGATGATCGCATCGATCGCCAGGCCATAGCTGCTGACCTGGTTGAACAACCGCTGGCCGCTGGACGTCCCTGCCTCGACCCGGGCGAGGAGCCCCGCCGCTTCGCACAGAAACCAGCCAAATGCGCAGAACACCAGTCCGGTGGCATAGAAACCGAGCCAACCGGCACCTATGGCGATCGCCGCAAGCATCGCCGCGCCGATGATCAGATGCGCCGCGCCGCTTCCGGCATGGAGAATGCTGGAGCCAAGGCGCTGCACGGTGAACAGCGCCAACGCGCGCGAAGGATAGAGCGCTGAATCATCGCGGATTCGCTGGCGAATCCAGCGCGGTTCGAGCGCGTGGGCCTCAGAATCGCTGCGCACCAGATTCCAGAAGAGTGCGCCGTTCTCCATGCCCGGTATCGCGCGCTGGCGGACCCCTCCCTGCAGAGCGATCCGCTGCAACGCCGATGCGGCATCGCAATCGGACGGCAGTTCAGCGATCGATTCGACCAGCCGCCCCGGAATAAACATTGCGGCAGCGCTGGCGTGGTTGATGTCGATCCGTTCGAAGCCGGCGGCGAGCCCCTGCTCGATCGGCTGGACCAGCACCGCCTGTCCCTGATCGAGCAGCGCGGCTGCGGTGTCTGGCGACGCAAACAGCCCGTCACCCAGCACGAACAGTTCATCGGTTGCGGTGATCAGGCCGAGCAGCGACCGCGCACCGGGGATGACGTGAAACTGGGCACCGCGTGCTTCGGCGTCGTGCTGAAGCTCGATCAGTTCCGGGCTCATCCCCCGGGCGATGCAGATGATCCGCTCGCACCGCAGCGCAAGGGCCAGCCTCAACTGGTGGCGCGCGATCGTCGCCCCGCCGACGCGCAGGAACGCGCGGGGCAGGCCCGCATCGGCCAGTTCCAGCATTGTCAGAAGAGCAACCCGCAGCGTCTGTCTCCGCGCCGTGCGACAAAGCGCGGGTTCTAGTCGAGCCGCGAGCAGGTGCCAAGCGTCGGCGCTAGACGCGCCAACGAGTGCCAATCAAGCCTGTGAAAAGTCGTCGAGAAATGCCTGGATGCGGCGCACGACGGCCGGTTCGCCGGGCGCGCCGTCAAGCGCTTCCTCAGCCATTTCGATCAGCGGATCGGCATGAAAACTTGCCGCCAACCCCTTGAGGCGCAAGGCGGCGATCTGCCAGTTGCCATCGCAACGCGACCGACGCAGCATGTCGACCTGGTGCGCAAGACTTTCGATAAATGCCTGACGCAATTCGGAAAACAGCGCCGGATCCTCGCCCGCGGCGGCGGCGAGTGTCGCGTCAAGGGCTCCTGCTTCGTATGCCATGGTTTCCACGGCTAGTCGCAAAGCGTTAAAGTGGGGTTTAAACTGCGCTTCGTCATGGTAAACTCGCGCCATGACCGGGGGATCGCGCATCGTCGCCATCGATGCCGGCGCGCCAGAAAGCGCGTTGGCCGAGCCGCAGCTTGACAGCCAGGACCACGAGGTTCTCGTTGCTGACGAAGTGTGGGAGGAAGCGCCCGAATTGCCACGCCGCAGCCGCTTTGCCGTCGCGATGGCGGTGTTTGCCAGCGCGGCGATAGCTGGATGGACCGCGCTGTTTCTGTTCGTCAACCAGGCCGCGATGTTCTCGGGCGCCAGCGCCGCCGAATGGCTCGGCTGGATCCGTGACTGGTCGATGCCGGTGATCCTGGTCGGCCTTGCCTGGCTGATCATGATGCGCAACAGCCGCCGCGAGGCGCATCGCTTCGGCGAGACGGCGCGGATGCTCGGAAACGAATCCGCCCAGCTTGAGCGCCGCCTGACCACGGTCAACAGCGAGCTCAGCCTGGCGCGCGAATTCCTCGCCGCGCAGGCACGCGATCTCGAGGTGCTGGGCCGAATGGCCACCGAACGGCTGTCGCTCCACTCCGAACAGCTATCCAGCCTGATCCACGATAATGGCGCCCGGCTTGATACCATCGGCACGGTCAGCGCCGCTGCGCTCGACAACATGGAGCGCTTGCGCGGGCAATTGCCGGTGATCGCCAGCGCCGCCAAGGACGTCACCAACAACATCGGCACGGCGGGCCGCACCGCCAAGAGCCAGCTTGAGGAAATGGTCCAGGGCTTCAATC